>JAQVPY010000145.1 GCA_028701815.1 Bacteroidales bacterium
CCGTATAAATTTTCAGCTTTTATCGAAGGTTATCGGCCTGTTATTACTTCTGGAATCCTTCCTGATGTTATTAGCACTGCCTTTTTCTTTGGCATTCGGCCCGGGAGATTTCGGTTTTTATACTTTGTTCAGCGGAAAAGATGATTTATTGGCAATAATAATATCGGTATTAATTACCGTGGCTGTAGGTTTAGTCATGGTTTTATCAACACGGAAAGCCGACACGAGGCAATTCGGAAAGAAAGAGGGTTTTATCATTGTTACTTTCAGCTGGATTGTCCTGTCTGTTTTCGGATCGTTGCCATATATGTTTTCAGGAGTATTACCTTCCTTTACCGATGCGTATTTTGAAACAGTGTCGGGGTTAACGACGACGGGATTGAGTACGATTAAGGATGTTGAGGTTGTTCCGCGCGGTATCCTTTTTTGGAGGAGCATGACCAATTGGATCGGTGGCATGGGAATAGTGGTAATGTCTTTAGCTATATTGCCCATGGTTGCAGGGTCAAAGGGCAGCTTACTTTTTGCGGCGGAGACCTCCAATGATGTTCACGACAAGGTTCATCCGCGAGTCAAAGAAACGGCAAAAATGTTATGGGTGATATATCTCGGATTTTCAGTTGCCTGCTGTATACTTCTGCTGTTAGGACGAATGCCTTTTTTTGATGCTGTATGTCTTACTTTAAGTACTCTTGCTACCGGCGGTTTCTCCATTTATAATACGAGTCTTGCCAATGTCTCTCCATATATTCAATATGTGGTAATAATATTTATGTTTCTTGCCGCCACGAGTTTCAATCTGCACTATATGTTTTTTAAGGGGCAATGGAAGAAAGTCTTTAAAAATGAGGAGTTAAAGGTTTATTCCCTAATCATTTTAGTGGTGACTGTTATCACGGCGGGAGTTCTCATTATAAAAAAGGTAAATGGGGTGGAAGAATCTTTCCGTTTTGCTCTTTTTGAGGCGATATCAATTCTTACGACGACAGGTTTTTCGGTAACAAATTTTTTACAGTGGCCCTGTTATGTTTGGTGTCTTCTTTTTCTCATTTCCTTCATCTGCGGTTGTTCCGGATCTACTACTGGAGGTATCAAGGTGTTCAGACATATAATAATGTTTAAAAACTGTCGTACGGAATTAAGTCGACAAATACATCCACAGGCGGTGATACCCGTCAGATATAACAACAATATCGTGTCTCAAAATGCCATAGGAAATATTTTAGCGTTTTTCTACTTTTTCACCTTGATGTTTTTATTGGGAGCGGTATCTCTCATGTTGCTCGGAAGTAATTTTACCGACGCCATGGGTGCAAGTATATGCTGTTTGAGCAATATAGGTAGCGGAATAGGAGATATTGCGGGGTTTGGCGACGGAACTCTGACCCTCCATCCTTTGTCAAAATGGATAATGGGTTTTTTGATGATCATTGGACGCTTGGAGTTGTTCACGGTATTAGTCCTTTTTAACAAGTCATTTTGGAAAAAATAAAGCATGAAAGAAGAAAACGATTGGTTGATAATAGTAAATCCTAATGCCGGAATGCGAAAAGGTGTTAAGGAATGGCATATAATATCGGAAAAATTAAGTCGGAAAAACATCTCGTTTTTCTCCGTCTTCACAGAACATAAGATGCATGCCATATACCTGACGCAGAAATATATTGAGGCCGGATTCAGAAAGATAATAGTAGTCGGTGGCGACGGCACCCTTCACGAAGTTATAAATGGGGTGATGACCCAGAATATCTGCCCTTCTACCGATATTACTGTAGGGATAATCCCCGTGGGTACAGGCAACGACTGGTGCAAGACATTCGGCATTACACAAGACTACGACGAGGCCATAGACGTTATTATAAGAGGTAAAACCTTCCTTCACGACCTTGGAAAAGTCAGCTATACCGAAAATGGAGAGCCGAAAGAACGATATATCATCAACTCCGCCGGAATAGGCTTTGAGGCTTTTGTGGTAAGAGCGACAAATAAACAGAAAGAAACAGGGAAAAGTCACCCCATACTATATCTTTATAATGTATTAAGATATTTTACCATATATAAAGGAAGACATGTCAGTCTCGATATGGACGGAGAAAAAAGAGATATATCATTTTATCTGTTTAGCATAGGCGTCTGCAAATATAAAGGAAACGGCATGAAATTATTACCTTATGCGATCCCCGATGATGGTCTGCTGGATATCACTGTCTTCAGACGAGCCAATATATTTGTTCTGCTAAGAAACATAATTAGAGCCGTTAAAGGGAAACTCGATAAAATTAAGATAGCCTCTTCTTATAAGGCGAAAAGGGTAGTCGTAGACTCAAAGACGGAAAAATTAATAATGGAAGTCGACGGAGAGTCGCTTGGAAACAACCCATATGTTTTTGAAACCGTCCCCGCAGCAATATATATGGTAATAAATAATATTACTTGGTAAAAAAAAGTATCTTTGCAATTATGAATCAGGAAGAATTATTCAACCGTCGCCGTTTAAGGTCTTCTTATGCAAGTGTTATCATTAGCATAAGCCTTATGCTGTATTTGTCAGGGCTGTTTTTGTTTATGGTCATCAACACAAACAAGCTTATAGAGAAATTGACGGAGAATATCGGTATTACTGTAGTGTTAAAAGAAGGGGTTAAAGAAGGCGACCTTAATTTTTTCCTAAAAAAATTGCATTTGCGTCCTTATACGAAAGAGATAATTTATACCTCTAAGGAACAGGCAGCGGCTGAGATGACAGAAGATCTCGGTGAGAGTTTTATAGACTTTATCGGATATAATCCCTTGCCGTCAAGTTTTGAGCTAAAGGTTCTCAGCGATTATTCAAATCGCGACAGCCTTGCAGTTATAACAAAAGAACTCACGGCGTATAATTTCGTTTATTCCGTGTCTGCTCAATATGACATGGTCGACAATCTGAATAAGACAAAGACGAGAGTTAGTGTTATAATGTTGTCACTTAATGTCTTCCTGTTAATTTTGATAGTAGTCATCATTAACAATACCATTAAATTGGCGGTTTATGCGAACAGATATTTAATTAAGACGATGCAGATGATTGGCGCGACATGCTCCTTTATTCGCAAGCCATACCTCGTAAGAGGACTTATGCAGGGCTTTGTTGGCGCAACATTTGCAGTATTATTTCTTTCGCTTACGATTTTTGCAGTGGTATCACACTATCCCGATGTCGAAATACTCCTCTCGCTGTCACAGTATGTACTCGTTCTTCTTTTCGTTTACGCACTTGGGATACTCGTCTCCTTTTTTACGTCTCTTTTTGCCGTGAATAAATATTTAAAGATTAGAACAAAAATATTATACTAATATGAAAAAGAATAACACCATAAACGGTCCTGAAAAGGAAAAGACAAAACTTGTTTTTGAAAGAGGTAACTATATATTATTTTTCGTCGGGTTAGCAGTTATCTTGATAGGATATTTGCTTATGTTGGGTGGTGGCTCGGAAGATCCCGCTGTTTTTAATGAAAAGATGTTTAATTTTCAGAGAATTACGCTGTCGCCTCTCTTATTGATAGCAGGCTTCGTTATAGAAGTCCTGGCTATTTTTTATCGTCCAAAAAAGAAATAGCAGATGACTTGGATTGAGGCATTAATATTAGGTATAGTTCAAGGGCTTACGGAATTTTTACCCGTAAGCAGTTCAGGACATTTGGAACTCGGAAAAGCCCTCTTTGGTGTTGATACGGAAGGGAGCCTTATTTTTACCGTGGTGGTCCATGGGGCTACTGTGTTGAGTACTATAATAGTATTCAGAAAAGATATAGGGAAACTGTTCTATGGATTCTTTTCACGAGGACAGAACGAAGAAAAGCCCTACGTGTTAAAACTTCTTCTTTCGATGATACCTGTGGCTGTAGTCGCACTTTTTTTTAAGGAAGATGTGGAAAAACTTTTTGGAGGCAACATTGTTTTTGTAGGATGTATGTTGTTGGTAACAGCCTTTTTACTTGCTTTCAGCTATTTTAAGAAGAAAGGGACCCGCAGCATCGGCTGGCTTGATTCATTTATAATAGGTATAGCGCAAGCCGTAGCGGTAATTCCCGGAATTTCACGCTCGGGAGCAACGATTGCTACTGGTATGATAATAGGAAATAAGACGGAAGATCTTGCAAAATTTTCATTTTTGATGGTGATAATTCCCGTCCTCGGGGAATTATTTCTGGATATATTAGGAGGCGATGTGTTTACGGCGTCTATCGACTTTTTACCGCTTCTCATCGGTTTTATTGCAGCCTTTGTATCCGGATTGTTCGCTTGTAAGGTGATGATAGCTTTAGTTAAGAAGGGAAAACTCATCTGGTTTGCGATTTATTGTGTTATCATCGGCCTCTTGGTGATAGTTCTGGGTCTGATATGAGTTTTGATTTCCAAGAAGGAGAAATATTACTTTTTGACAAGCCGTATAAGTGGACTTCTTTTGATGTAGTCAACAAGGCGCGCGTTTTTCTGAAATATTATTGTCATAATCCGAAACTGAAAGTAGGTCATGCCGGAACGCTCGATCCACTGGCTACGGGACTTGTGATTGTATGTACCGGGAAGAAGACAAAAGAAATAGATCTTATACAGACTTCGGAAAAAGAATACGAGGCCGTTTTCGACCTGAGTGTGATAAGACCTTCTTTTGATAAGGAGACGGAGGTTACACAATCTTTTGATATCTCAAATATTACGGAACAGCAAATTCTCGCGGCAGCACAGTCTTTTCTGGGTGAGCAGGAACAGCTGCCACCACTGTTTTCGGCAATAAAGATCAACGGGGTCAGAGCATATATGCACGCCAGAAATAAAAATACCGAAATAGAAAAAGAAATACAGCCGCGAAAGATAGAAATTAAGACGATGGAAATGCTATCTTTTAACAGCCCTTTCGTAAAATTTCGTATTGTCTGCAGCAAAGGAACTTATATCAGAGCTCTCGCACGCGATTTCGGAAAAAGAGTCGGCTGCGGAGCAGCACTTGATGAATTAAGAAGAACCGCTGTCGGCGACTATAGGGTGGAAGACGCTTTAAACATTGAAACATTCAGAGAGACAATACTTAATGCCGAAGAAAAGTAAAATAATACTTGACAAGGGCTTTAAAATGTATTATCTTTGCGCGCTATCAAAATATTCATATTAAAATGAAATTATCACAATTTAAATTTTCTCTTCCTGAGGAGTTAATAGCTTTAGAACCACCTCAATATCGAGATGAGTGCAGGCTTATGGTCGTTGATCGTGCAAAGGGAACAATAGAACATAAACAGTTTACTGATATATTAGATTATTTCAATGAGCACGACCTGATGGTATTGAATGATTCGGGAGTATTTCCCGCACTTCTTGATGGAGAAAAGGA
>JAQVPY010000146.1 GCA_028701815.1 Bacteroidales bacterium
AAAAAAAATATTACTTTTGCGCTCGATAATAATACAACAACGTAAATGTAATAGTCTATGGCTACAACAGCAGATTTTAGAAATGGATTGTGTATGTATTTCAATGGAGATTTATATACAATAGTTGAATTTCAACATGTTAAACCCGGAAAAGGTCCGGCCTTCGTTAGAACGAAATTAAAAAATTTAAAGACAGGGAGAGTAATTCCCAACACTTTCACTGCAGGTGTAAAAATTGATGTGGCACGCGTTGAGAGACGCCAATATCAATATTCTTATAAAGATGATTTGGGTTATCACTTTATGAATCAGGAGACATGGGAAGATGTCCAGATAGCCGAGGCTATGATAAACAGTCCCCAGTTTTTACTAGAAGGTCAAGTGGTTGAAATAGTTTTTGATGCAGATACTGAGACTCCGTTAACATGCGAACTTCCTCCTTTTGTAGAATTGACGATTACATATACCGAGCCGGGTGAAAAAGGGAATACAGCTACTAATGCGATGAAGGATGCTACTGTGGAGACAGGTGCAACTGTTAGAGTCCCCCTGTTCGTTAACGCGGGAGAGAGGATTAAAGTTGATACTCGAACAGGAGAGTATTCCGAAAGGGTAAAGTAGCAACATGAAATTTCCGGTTAGAGTCTCTCTTGAAAAAATATTAGAACTGACCGGTGCTGAACCTTATGGTAATATCGCTGTCGAAATATGCGGTATTAACGAGATTCACACGGTCGAACATGGCGACATTTGTTTTGTCGATCACCCGAAATACTACGACAAAACGTTAAAATCGAATGCCGATATCATTCTCATCAATACCAAAGACGTTGATATTCCGGAGGGCAAATTATTGCTACTGACGGAAGATCCGTTCGCGGCATATATGAATATTGTAAAATATTTCAGGCCTTTTATGCCTTGTTCTTCGCAGGTGTCGGAAACAGCTAAAATTGGTGAGGGTACTGTTATTCAGCCTAATTGTTTTATAGGTAATGATGTGGTTATAGGAAAAAATTGCATCATTCATTCCAATGTATCAGTCTATGACGGAGTAACGATAGGAGACAATGTCATAATACATTCCGGCTCCGTTATCGGTGCCGACGCCTATTATTTTCAGAAAAAAGACGGCAGATATAGAAAATTTGAGTCCTGTGGCAGCGTCGTCATTGAAAATGACGTAGAGATAGGTGCTCTGTGTACTGTGGACAGGGGTGTCAGCAATGACACTATAGTTGGAGAAGACACAAAACTTGACAATCATGTTCAGATAGGACACGATTCCATTGTTGGTAAACACTGTTTAATCGGCTGTCATACTGCCATTGCGGGAGTTACCGTAGTAGAAGACGATGTTTTGATTTGGGCCAAGGTTGCCGTAAACAAGGATATCGTTATTGGCAAGGGCAGCGTAATATTAGCCACCTCCGCCGTCGACAAGTCGGTAGAGCCAGGCAAAGTTGTTTTTGGAATACCGGCGGAAGATGCATCGAAAAAGTGGCGTGAATTGGCGGCGTTAAGAAATCTGCCGGATACATTAAAAAAACTCAATAATTTGCCGTGAGCAGGGTTTCACAAATAACTGCGAGTGCCCTTTTAAAGATTTTCTTTTGGAAGACTGAGGGCTTACACGGCTTCTATACTGAAGAAAAGGCTGTACTTGTGATGGCTCCGCATACAAGCATGATGGACTTTGTAATAGGAAAACTTGTAGTTATGAAATATCGTCGTAACTGCAAGTTTTTCATTAAGAAAGAGGCTTTTTCGTGGTTTTTGATAGGTCCATTGCTTAAGAAATGGGGGGGTATCCCTATAAATCGCGTTTATAAGAATACGCATGTAGAAGATGCCGTGAAAGAGATGGACGGCAGTAAGCAGCTGTGGATAATAATAACGCCCGAGGGCACACGTCGCAAAGTGAGGAAATGGAAAAGCGGCTTTTACAGAATAGCCGTACAGGCGCATGTCCCCATATTAGTATCCTATATAGATTATAAAAAACGTATAGCAACAATAGTCGCCAAAGTTTATCCCTCCGGCGACTATGAATCCGATTTAAAAGAAATAATGTCTTACACCGACGGCGCGAGCGGTCTGCACGAGAAATAGAGTTATCCTCTACAGATTTCTTCTATCTCCGTAACGGTTTTCGGTATAGGTTTTCCCAATACTTTATGTCCCGTTTCGGTAACGAGTACGTCATCTTCTATTCTGACACCACCGAAATCGAGATATTTTTCCACCTCGGAATAATTGATAAACTCTTTATGTTTACCTTCGTTTTTCCATTGTTCGAAGAGGGCGGGGATAAAATAACAGCCCGGTTCTACGGTAAACACATGTCCCGGCTGTAAAATCTTACCCATACGCAGAGAAGCGATTCCGAGAGTTTTGCTGCGAGCCACGATTTCATTATATCCTACATTATTTTCGCCGAGGCCTTCCATGTCGTGGACATCCATACCCATCTGATGACCGAGGCCGTGAGGCATAAACAGATATGCTGCGCCCTCCATAACGGCATCGTATGGATTGCCTTTAATAATATTGAGATCTTTAAGATGTTCCATAAGCACGGTAACGGCAGCAATATGGTTTTCCACATTAGCCTGCCCCGGTTTGATGTTTTCTATGCCTTTAAGGTTTGCGGCGAGGACAGCCTCATAAATGGCTTTTTGACGAGGGTTGAATTTGCCTCCCACCGGAGTTGTACGGGTAATATCGCTGGCATAATATAAATCCGTTTCTGCGCCGGCATCGAGAACCAGCATCCTGCCTTCTGAAAGCATATTATGGTGCGAATGATTATGAAGGATATGTCCGTTCACGGAGCAAATCACAGGAAAAGATATATAGCCGTTATTTTTCAGTGTTACGCCTTCAGCCATCCCGGCTATTTCATATTCATAGACGCCGGATTTGGCCATCTTCATGGCCGTAGTATGCATTTCGTAAGCGGTGGCAACGGCTTTTTCTATCTCGATGATCTCGACATCTTCTTTTATTTCCCTGAGGGATATGACCGCTTTGATAAGTTCTTGAGATACATAGTTGTCGATAGCTTTATGGTTTATTCCCAGGAGGCGTTCCATTTCGATATAATGTTCGCTTCTATAAGGATGTAGAAAATGGATTTTTCTTCCCCTGGCGGCGGCTTCCGACAGATAGCTCTGTAATTTGGAGTAGTCGCGGGTTACCGTGACACCGACTTTTGCGGCATTATCCTTCAAGGTCGGCTGGTGTCCCATCCAAACGATGTCGTCAATAGTAAGTTCGGTGCCGAAAATGATATGCTCGTTATTGTCAATATCGATTACCCCGGCGAGATTTGGCAGATCTATGCCAAAGAAATACGAGAAATTGCTGTCTTGACGCCAATGATATGTGTTGTCAGGATAATTATAAGATGCCTCAGTATTTCCGGGTATTAAAATAATTCCGGAAGAAACTTTCTTTTGCAGTTCGTTTCTTCTCCTTAAATAAATTTCTTTGTTAAACATAATATAATATTAAAAAATCACTTGCCTGTTGAATCAATTAATTTGAAACCGATTCCGTGAACGTTCATAAGCTGGATATTGGGGTCGTCTTTAAGGTATTTACGGAGTTTGGCGACATATACGTCCATACTTCTTGCATTAAAATAGCTGTCGTCAAGCCAGATTTTTTTCAGGGCGAAGCTTCTGTCGAGGATGTCATTTTTATTAATGCAGAGCAACTTCAGCAGGTCTGATTCGCGGGATGTAAGCTTCTGAACTTCTCCGTTTATTTCAAGTGTTTGTTTTGTGTAATCGAATTTGTATTTTCCGATAGTAAAACTGTTGGTGCTCGCGGCACCGAAAGGATTGCATCTGCGGGAAATAGCTTCAATTCTCATGGTGAGCTCTTCCATGCTGAAGGGCTTGGTGAGATAATCGTCGCCGCCAATTTCATAGCCTGTTCGTTTGTCTTCTTCCTGTGATTTGGCCGTTAAAAAGAGTATAGGAATTTTACTGTTTAGAGCCCTGATTTCCTTAGCCAGGGTGAAGCCGTCTTTCACGGGCATCATAACATCAAGCACGCAAAAATCGAAAGGTTCGCTTTTGTACGCATTTATAGCTTCTTCTCCATTTACATACAACTTTGCAGGATAACCCTTGGCTTCGAGATACGACTGTAGGAGTTCACCCAGATTAGGGTCGTCTTCTGCCAATAAAATTTTGAGAGGTTCGGTTTCCATAATGATAAGATTTTATTTATTAGTATTTTTAATCGGTAAATAAACAAAGAAAGTTGAGCCTTTTCCGGGCTCGCTTTCTACATTGACGGTGCCTTTGTGGGCGGTAACGATGGCCTTAACATAGCTGAGCCCCAGACCAAAGCCCTTAAAATCGTGTATGTTGCCTGTCGGCACCCTGTATAACTTGTCGAAAATTTTCTTCTGGTCGGCTTTTGCAATTCCAATGCCATTGTCTTTAACAGCAATCATAAAAGAGTTGCCGCCCTGTATTTTCGTAATAACTTCAATCACGGGTTTTTTAGGAGAATATTTGTTGGCATTATCTATCAGATTTGTGATCAGATTCGTAATATGAAGTTTGTCGGCATATATTGTGGCATTCGACGGTGTCAGCTTGGTCGTGATGATCCCGTCCTTAATCTCTATTTGCATCTTTACCTTGTTGACAACATCCATGACGACCTCGTTGACATCAAAATATTCTTTCTTCAACTTCAATTTACCATTATCGATAGTGGCTGTGGTAAGGATTTTCTCTGCCATGGCTCCGAGACGCTTGTCTTCTTCACGAATGATCTTGATATATTGGTCTGAAAGGTTCGGATGCTTCTTTATCACAGGGTCGCTGAGCGCTTCACCCGCGAGAGCGATGGTGGAAATAGGTGTCTTGAATTCATGCGTCATGTTGTTTATAAAGTCGTTTTCTATCTCCGACAGTTTGCGCTGCTGATAAAGCATATTATATAATACTGCCACCAAAACGATGGTTATAAGCAGTAATATAATGTTGACAATAATCATGGGTAGGAAGTCGATGAAGACGCTCCGGGAGAAATTAGGCATATAGACTAAAAGATATGCCGGGTCTTTTTTGTTGTCGGAGGGGAACAACTTATATGATACTGCTCCGTCTTTAAAATCGACGATGTTCTCTATGCGGTGTTCATAAAACATGGTGTCCCTAAGGGGATGATATACCGCATATTCGAAATTGGACGGGGTAAGCCCCTTCCGCCTGAGCGAGGTGTTCATGATGGAATCGAGAACTGTTGGGTCAATGCGATCCTCTATGAGACGTCTTTTATTCTTCAAGACCAACTGCTCGAAAAAATCT
>JAQVPY010000147.1 GCA_028701815.1 Bacteroidales bacterium
CGAGGCGTGTCTGTTCATAATCACATGGCACAACGACAGTCATTCCCGGCAGCATTTTCATCATACCGATATCTTCGAGGGTCTGGTGAGTAGCTCCGTCTTCACCGAGGGTAATTCCGGCATGAGAAGCGCAAATTTTTACATTTTTATCTGAGTAAGCGACAGCTTGTCTCACCTGATCGAAGACTCTCGCAGTAGAAAAGTTAGCGAATGTGCCGGTAAAAGGAATCTTTCCGGCTATAGCCAGTCCCGATGCCACGCCGATCATATTAGCTTCGGCTATACCTATTTGATAAAACCTCTCCGGAAATGCTTTTGCAAATTCGTCCATTTTAACCGAGCCGGTAAGGTCGGCACAAAGTGCGACGACGTTAGGATTTTTCAAGCCGGCTTCATACAGTCCCTTTCCGAAACCGGAGCGGGTATCTTTATTATCTAATATCTGGTATTCTCTCATGTTTTTTATTTTTTTTGGATTAATATATTAATAGTCGCCGAGTGTTTCAGGTAATTGAGCAAGAGCTGCAGCGAGTTGTTCGTCATTAGGAGCAGTCCCGTGCCATTTATGCAAGCCCGTCATAAAATCGACTCCGGCGCCCATTTCAGTATGTAAGAGTATAACTACGGGCTTACCGTTAAAAAGGAGGCTACGGGCCTCTTTCATTACGGGAACGAGTTTATCCATGTCGTTACCGACAGTTTCGAGAACAATCCATCCGAATGATTCCCATTTTGCTCTCAAGTTGCCCAAAGAGTTAACCTTATCTACGGGACCATCAATCTGTTGACCGTTATAATCGATAGCTGCAATAATGTTATCGACGCCTTTAGATGCTGCGAGCATGGCAGCTTCCCAAATCTGACCTTCCTGCAACTCGCCGTCGCCATGAAGAGTATACACCACATTCTTTTCGCCATCGGCTTTTTTTGCGAGGGCATGACCTAATGCCACTGACAATCCCTGTCCGAGAGAGCCGGAGGCAGTTCTGATACCTGGTAGATGATGCGTTATTGAAGGGTGTCCCTGTAAGCGAGAACCAAGTTGGCGTAAAGTGCCTAATTCGGAAACAGGAAAATAACCACTTCTGGCAAGTGTGCTATACCATGCGGGGCATACATGACCGTTAGAAAGATAAAAGACATCTTCACCTTTCCCTGACATCGTAAAATTTTCCGGTGCGAGATGCATTTCAGAGAAATACAAGGCTACAAAATAATCGGTGCAACTTAAAGAGCCGCCCGGGTGTCCGGACTTTGCTCCGTTAATCATTCTCAGTAAATCTCTTCTTACCTGAGATGCAATTTCCTTTAGATCTTTATTCATAACAAATATATTAATTATTTAACTTTTTTCAACATGGGAACAAACATAAACATACCATGTTTCGTTTGCACAACATTATCTTCCGACAGTTTCTCAATAAGAATCATTTCCTGTTGAGAGGCGTCATCTTCGACATCAAGAGGCACGACCATTTTTCCGCCAATCTTTAATTGAGCCACGAGGTCTTGCGGGATAAATGGCGCAGCGGCGGTAATAATAATTCTATCGAACGGAGCATACGCTGCCAAACCCTTATAACCGTCGCCAAGAAAACATTTTATTCTCGGATAGTTCTCTTTGAGCAGTGCTTTTGTTTTAAAATACAGATCGCTTTGTCTTTCGACAGTATACACTCTTGCGCCCAGATGATCCAGTATCGCCGCCTGATAACCCGATCCGGTACCTATCTCCAGAACCTTATTTCCCTTCTTAACGTCAAGGAGCTCCGTCTGACGAGCCACAGTCGAAGGCTGCGATATCGTTTGGTCACATCCTATTGAAAACGGCACATCATTATATGCAAAATCATCGAAACCGGCGCCGATAAAAAAATGGCGTGGAACTGTGGCTATTGCTTCGAGGACATCTTCATTCTCAATCCCTTTCTCTTTTATTGCAGCTGCTAAAATGCGACGGCTGCCCTGATGCCTGAAATTATCAATCATACGTTAAAATCAAAGCACAAATTTAATACTAAGTTTCTACAAAATTGTTACATTTGCAAAAAAAATTTATATGTTGAGAATTGGTGTATTGGGCGCAGGTCATCTCGGAAAGATTCACATCAAATGCTTACAAGGCATTCCGGAATACAAATTAGTCGGTTTTTATGATATTAATGAGGAAGTTGCGAAGTCGGTTGCAGAAGAATTTTCCATAAAGGCCTATAAGAGCATTGACGAGATGGTATCCGCCGTAGATGTTGTCGACATTGTCACACCTACCGTTAAGCACTTTGAATGCGCCTCCATTGCACTGAGACAATCCAAACACGTGTTTTTAGAAAAGCCCATTGTAGCGACAGAAGAGGAAGCGAAGAGGTTAGCGCAGATTGCCATGGAGACCAATGTCAAGATTCAGGTGGGGCATGTAGAAAGATTCAACCCGGCATATTTATCGGTAAAAGACAAGATAAGCAACCCCATGTTTATGGAAGTACATCGTTTATCGGATTACAACCCTCGCGGCACCGACGTTCCGGTAATCCTCGATCTTATGATTCATGATATTGACATCTTATTACATATTGTGAAGTCTCCGGTAAAAAGCATTTTAGCCAGCGGGGTCCCTATTATCAGCAAAACGGCGGACATCGCCAACACGAGAATAGAATTTGAAAACGGAGCGATTGCAAATCTGACCGCGAGCAGGATTTCCATGAAGAAGATGAGAAAATTCAGAATCTTCCAAAAAAACTCATATATAGTTATCGACTTTTTGAAAAAGACATCACAGATCATCCATGTTCTTGACGAGCCAGACTATAATGATCCGTTTGCAATGATTGTTGAAACAGCCGATGGAAAAACACAAAAACAGATGATTATTGAAAATCCGACAATTCAAGACGTAAATGCGATACAGACAGAATTACAGAGTTTCTACAACTCCATCACAAAAAATATCAGCCCTATTGTCACCATGGACGACGGAATAGCCGCCCTCAACTTAACCGATAGAATCAACAATCTTGTGGAAGAATCTCTAAAAAGAGTTGAGTTATAAAATATTTTATTATTTATTTCGTTCTTCAAACATGAAACATCTTTATATATTTATTATAGCATTAATATCATTATCATTTTTCACTTCATGTGATTATAATAATCCCGACGGCGTTCCATCATATATCAAGATTGACACCTCCTATTTTTCCGTTACCTCGCCTAATTCACAAGGGTCAGCCTCATCAAACATTAGCGACGTGTGGGTCTATGTAAACAATTCGTTACAAGGCATTTATGAACTTCCGGCCACATTTCCCGTACTCGCGGGAGGAGCTACTAAGTTATATTTCCGAGCGGGAATAAAACTCAACGGCATTTCAGGGCAACGTTCATATTATTCCTTTTATAAGCCGACAGAAGCGGAAGAATACGACCTCAAAAGAGGTGAGATTACAGAGATAACGCCCTCCTACACATATAAATCGGGACTGACATTCGAATGGATGGAGGACTATGAAAACCTCATCACTCGTTTAGTTCCATCGGAATACAGCGACACCACCATTAACATCATCTATGACGACAGGGTATTTGAAGGGCACTGTTGTGGCGAGGTGGTACTTCAGGACAGTTGTACTTATTTCGAACTTTTGACGAATACGCCGTTTGACGATTTACCCGTCACTTCAGGCGACCCGATATTTTTAGAGTTGAATTACAAAATAGATTCCCTGATGGCCATAGGGATATATGCCAACTACAGCACTACTTCTTCCATCATGCATCCGATTGTAATCCTTACCGCCACCAGCACTTGGAAAAAGGTATATATAAGCATGCAGAATGCCTTCGGCAACTACTATGCAGCGGAAAGTTTCGACATTTATTTCGCCGGCGGCGGCATGAATATTAAGACCGTTGAGCGTCAAGAATATCTCATCGACAACATTAAATTGATTTATTAGCAGTTGTATGAGCAAAAGCATCAAATCACAAACAGCAAAATGTGTTATTACCGATTATACGGCGGCCGTTATTGCTTGGATAATATTTTTTATCATCAGAAAAAGTTTTGAAGTCCGCGGACAGAGTTTCAGCGCCCTTTACAGCGTCGTAATCACTGACAGAAATTTTTGGTTTGGGACGCTGTTTATCCCACTTTTTTGGCTCGCATTGTATGTCCTCGTCGGCTCTTATCGTAAGATTTTTTACAAATCGCGCCTTACAGAACTCGGGCAGACGATATTAATTACTCTCATAGGAAGTGTCGTACTGTTTTTTATTATCCTTCTTGACGACAACATCGTATATTATCAAGAGTATTACAAGTATTTTCTTGTTTTGTTCTCACTGCAATTTTCCATCACCTATTTGACAAGGCTCATAATTTCGACATCTACAATACGTAAGATCAATAAAAAGGAAATCGGCTTCAACACACTCATTGTGGGAGGCAATGAAAATGCCATCTCGATATACAAGGACTTGACTGCCAGAACCAATTATTCAGGCAATCTGTTCGTGGGGTTTGTTTCAGCCACAAGCGCTCCCGATTACAAACTAGAGAAGTATCTTCCCAAACTGGGCGATTATACGATGTTGCCCGATATTATCGAAAAAAACGGCATCGAAGAAGTTATCATCGCCATAGAACGTGCTGAATTTCAAAAAGTTGCTGCTGTAATCACGATATTAGAGAAGGTTGACGTCATCATTAAGATTATCCCGAATGTTCAAGACATATTATTCGGGTCTGTTAAGACGTCCGGCATCTTTAACGTTCCCATGATCGAAATTACTCCGGAGCCATTACCTATTTGGCAAAAAGTATTAAAAAGAGGTCTCGACATTCTTATTTCGTCATTAGTACTCCTCATCGCCTCTCCAATATATCTGTTTACAGCCATAGGAGTAAAAAGATCTTCGCCAGGACCTATATTTTACGGTCAGGAACGTATAGGGAAACACGGCAAGCCGTTTACGATGTATAAGTTTCGCTCCATGTATGTAAATGCTGAAGACGCCGGTCCTCAATTGTCATCTAAGAATGATTCTCGAATTACTCCTTTCGGCAAATTTATCAGGAAATACCGTCTTGACGAGTTGCCACAATTCTACACTGTGCTCACGGGCAATATGAGCATTGTAGGACCTCGACCAGAGAGGAAGTACTATATAGACAAGATTTGTGAAAAGGCACCATACTATCGCCTGCTTCTTAAAATCCAACCTGGAATCACAAGCTGGGGACAGGTTAAATACGGGTACGCCGAAAACGTAGACCAGATGATTGAGCGAC
>JAQVPY010000014.1 GCA_028701815.1 Bacteroidales bacterium
ATGACGACTTTCTTCTTAGGAAGAGGAATAGACACCGACTCGGGGTAGCGTGCTTCCGGAGACTGTGCTGAAGCACCAAAGACCTGCCATTCCGCAAAAAGCGAACAATATCCACGAGAATAAATCAGCGTTTGACTCTGAACATCATAAACCCTTACAATATTGGAACCGTATTCAAACTTGTCTATCAGATTAGACTCTGGACCTGCCCAATATTGCTCAACGCTGAATTTGTCGAACTCGTAAGCGTCTTCTGTAGCAGTCCCCACATGATAGACATCCATTCTCAACGAATGGTGATAAAAGAGGCTGTCGAACTCCTGTGCCATCACAACAGTGGTGGCACAGAACATCGACAACAAAAGAAAAATCTTTTTCATAATTATCCGCAATAGAAATATTTGTTAACTATTTCAAGAAGTTTGTCATCATGACCCTTAAGATTATTTAACAGATTATCATCATTGAAAGCTTTCAACTGAGCTATGGTACTATCGATCATCCTCTGCGGAAAAATATTGAATTTCGTATAGTACTCAGCCTGAAGTCTGAGCTGTTCGGCAGAAGCCACACATGACGACGGCAATTCTTTCAGAAAATCAATTCTATCTTTAAACTCATCGCTGAAGATATTAACATTGGCATAAGTCTTTTCAGCCAATTCCAAAGCACCCGGCATTTCGAGACCGTGACGTGCCGCCACTGTCAATCCTGCGATAAGAGCATATATGTCGGCCGAACCGTCAGGACATCTGAATTCCACCGTCTGTTTATCCGAAAACGAATGACTAAAGGCAGGTTCCAGCGGGTTCGCGTCACTGGTCATAGACTTGTTCGACACCCATCCTAAAGGAACGCGTACAAGAACCGAGCGATTTCTGTCGCCCCAGCATATCTTGGTAGGAGCTTCCTGATGAGGAACAAGACGAAAATATGAAGTCGGGTTGCAGTTACCGAAAGCAGTTAGTGACGGAGCGAGGTCGAGATATCCGGCGATAGCTCTTTTAGCCACATCGCTTATCTTACCGTTATCGTCAAGCATCACATTTTTGCCGTTTTTGCGCAATCTTGTATGGATATGCAGTCCACTCCCAGCCTTACCGGTAGTGATTTTCGGAGCAAAAGTAAGGTTATATCCGTATTGCCATGCCATAGTTCTAAGCACCCATTTTGCTACAACGAGCTGGTCGGCTGCATCTTCAACATCTACAGGCAAAAATTCTATCTCATTCTGTTCATAGAGGGTATCACCAAGTGTAAAATTTCCTACTTCGGAGTGCCCGTATTTTATGTCACCGCCACATTGAGCAATGGCATACATGGCTTCGGACCTGAAATCGCCGAACTTGCTGAACGGAGCCGCCTCATGATAACCTTTTTGATCGACTGCTCTGTAGTCGGCTTCGCTATTGCTGATAACATAATATTCGAGTTCGCCCATTACTTCAAAGTCGTAGCCTGTACGTTCTTTAAGAACGCGACTTGCGCTCTTGACAAGATTTTCCGGCGCGCCCGTCAAAGGCTCTCCGTCTTTGTTATAGAAAGAACATAAGACATCTAACGTAGGAATTTCGCTAAAAGGATTTACGAATGCCGTTCTAAATCTCGGGATAACATACAGATCGCTGGAGCCTGCCTCAATATGGTTAAACAAACTTGAGCCGTCGACTCTTTCTCCGGCAGACAAAATACTGTCGAGATATTTTTTGTTATTAATTACAAAATTTAACAATTTAAGCCTCCCATCTCCTGCGACATATCTGAAATTAATCATCTTGATTCCCTTGGCTTCGATAAATTTAATTAAGTCTGCTTTTGTAAAATCCGACTTCGGCTTGTCTAAAAATTGCACTAACTGGTTAGGCGACAATTGAATGTTTTCGTTCATGATAAATTGGATTAAATTACGGATTAGATGCTGTCTATAAGTTTTTTAGCTGCGATATATGAGCTCATCTTCCCAGAGATCACCATATCTTCCAATCCTTTAATAATATGTTTGATATTTTTGTTGTTATAAAAATTCTGTTTGAGCTGTTCGTCGACGGCGGCATACATAACATCAAGGGCCTGTCTATTCCGTTTTTCGTAGAAATAGCCGCTATCCGTACACTGTTCCTTATATCTCTGAATCATATTCCACACTTCAGGTACTCCGCTTCTGTCTACCGACGAGCAGGTATGCACCTCCGGCTTCCAATTAGACTCGAATGGAGGAAACAGTCGCAAAGCATTACTGTAAGAACGTGCGGCAAGTTGCGCGTTGCGCACATTATCGCCATCGGCCTTGTTGATAAGAATGGCGTCTGCCATTTCCATGATGCCGCGTTTTATTCCCTGCAACTCATCGCCGGCACCGGCGATAAGCACGAGCAGAAAAAAATCGACCATAGAATGAACGGCAATTTCGGATTGTCCTACACCTACGGTCTCTACTAATACGACGTCAAAACCGGCGGATTCGCAAAGAAAAATGATCTCATGCGTCTTCCGCGCAACGCCTCCGAGCGTTCCCGCAGAGGGCGAAGGACGGATAAAAGCATTCTCGTCGACAGCGAGCTCTTCCATCCTCGTCTTATCGCCGAGAATACTGCCCTTGGTACGAGTGCTGCTCGGATCTATGGCGAGAACCGCCACCCTGTGCCCTTCCGACGTCAGATATTTGCCGAAAGCCTCAATGAAAGTACTCTTTCCTGCCCCGGGAACACCGGTGACACCGATACGAATACTCTTTCCCGAATAAGGCAGACATTTTTCTATTATCTCCTGAGCTAATGCATTATGTTCCGGAAGCATACTCTCTACAAGCGTGATAGCCTGACCGAGCATAACCCTGTTGCCGGCAAGAATGCCGTCGACATATTCGTCGCACGAATACTGCTTCCTCTTCTTCTCCTTTATCTTTTGAAGAAGATCCCGATTAACAGTTTCCGGTTGTGGAATGCCATCTTGAACAATAAGCATAACTTTGACTTATATTTATAAATTTGCGGCAAAGTTAGGAAATAAATTCGGATAAAATGCTGATAAACTAAAACATTTCCCGATAAGAACAATAAGAGACCTCTTTGGCTCCAAATCCGCGATAAAAGCGCGCAAGACCCGGATTATCGGACCCCTCAAAGTCGAGCATGCGAATCAAACCCAAACGGTCAGAAAGAAACTTGTCTATCAGAGCATGCATAGCCCCACACTCCTTGCCCCTGACGGAATTCCCTGAGAAGATAAACGTCCATACACCACCACATTCGAGAAAAACAGCTCCTGCAATGATATTATCCCCCTCCATCGCAGAATACACGCACAATTTATGGCGCATAAAAGCCTCCTGAAAGACACGACACAACATATCATACTGCGAAACAGTAACGCCATAATCATGCCCCTGCTTCGCCTTAAACAAATCGATGACCCGATCATAATTCACGCCTGCCTCAACAGAACAACCCTCCTGTGAATAAAACTTTTTGATATTTCGCAAGGTGTTCGATGAATAAGAGGGCTTTTCTTCAGAAGTAACAAGATTCAATATGATGTTATTGTGAACAGCAGTATGCTTTGAAAGACGCTTGTCCTTGACAACAAGCTTCGTATCGGCCTCACTTAGCCGAATGTTTCTGTATATAAAATGCTTGCGTATATAACGCATAGAACCGATAAAAAAGTCTCTGCTGAATTCCCTCCCGAAAGAGCCGAGTTGCTGCACGATAAACGGCTGAACAATGTACGAAATCCCATACTTTTTTTTCAATGGAAGAACAAAACAATTATCATAGTTTTCTGTCACAAGCGCTTCCCATTGCGGAGATACAATATCGAGATACCACGAATAATGGTACACGCGTGGAGAGAAAGACTCTTCTACCGCCCTGTCCCACAGTCCTTTATCTATCCTGCTATTTATCAGCCTTTCCATATTCAAAAACCATCTCAAGTAAATTTTCCCGGCCATTCCATATACCCTGTCCGCTCAAAGAACTGTTATGCCACAACGGTATAAAACACCCGTTGTATTTTTTGACGACACCGGCTATACGTTTGATCTCCTCTACAGCAGCCGTATTTCCTAATTTCATATAATCTACAAGAGTGGCATCCATAAGAGAAACAGGGAAAACCTCGAGTTTGGAGACGACATTCTCTTCAAGATCGTAGAATTTAAAAGGCACACATACCCCGGCCCTGAAACCGGTTATAGAGGCATAAGCCATGGAATAATCTTCCATTATCTCAGTATCGGAGAGACACTGGTAGGTCAGCGGAATCTCAAATCGAAGATAATGCTGGCGACTTCGCGTCACCGTAGAATGTAAGATGCCTTCCATCAGCGACTTCTCATATTTCATGAGATTTTCATCTTCCATGGAGTTATATGAAAAATGGATGCCCACATCGGCATAATCACGCACATGACGTATCAAATTACGATAGTTTCTGTTATACTCGTAATTACCCTTATTGAATTCTCCGCGCGAAGCCAGCAGAAAGAAAAAGATCATATCAGTATCATAAGTCTCGTTCAACTTGAGGATATAATCGAAAGTGTCAAACGGATCCTTTCTCAAATGCCACATCGTAAGTATCTTATCTTTTACAGCATGAAAGTCGCCAAGAAAAAAAGATTTAAACGCACCGCCCACTGTTCGCACAAAACCCTTGTTGATATGCTCATAAGCCAAGTCTACGTCAACAGTAGGCATAAAACGATATGCCGGCTTTTTGAAGACTATTTCAGGAAACAACTCTTTCAGTTTCTCGGAAAGGATATCCACCCAGATATGGACGATTGGAACGTTCAGAAAATTATTATGATACGCGATGGAATTGGTATAAAGATATCTTTTGTGAGTGTCTCGTTTGTGCATTAGATATTCTTCATAACGGCTTACCATAAAAAAAGCAGCCGCAAAAGGGTCAAAAGGCATCACCGACTTGGAACTCTTATGTATGAAAATCACAGGATGTCCACCGCAGATGCCGGATTTAACAGGTACCTCTATGATATCACCACTTATTATGATATCTTTCATATAGATCAGCGGATACTTATCTTCAGGAGAATTTTTATCATAAACGACATGAAAACCATCCGTCGCCTGAAATGTGGCAAAATCGTCATAAAGCACATAATCGGTTATTATCAGTTCCGAAAAGATAAAATCGAAAATGTATTTAATTCTGTTTGTTATCTTCGATGTATAAAAAACCAGCAAGATTTAATAAGTTTAGATTGCAAAGATAATGAATTTTCCAAAAAAATCTCGTACCTTTGAAGCCAAATTTAGACCACTATGGATAATTATATCGTTTCAGCCAGAAAATACAGGCCTATCACTTTCGACAGTGTTGTGGGACAAGAGTCTATCACGATGACATTAAAAAATGCCATAAAGACAGGACAGCTCGCACAGGCATTTTTATTTTGCGGTCCTCGCGGTATCGGGAAGACCACTTGTGCCAGGATTCTCGCAAAAACGATAAACTGCATGTCGCCCACAGAAAACTTTGAAGCCTGCGACAAATGTGAGTCGTGTCTATCTTTCAACCGTCAGGCATCCTTCAACATACACGAACTTGATGCCGCCTCCAACAATTCAGTTCAGGACATCCGCAACCTCGTAGAGCAGGTCAGGATCCCGCCTCAAATAGGAAAATACAAGGTCTATATCATAGATGAGGTGCACATGCTGTCTCAAGCGGCTTTTAATGCTTTTCTCAAAACCCTCGAAGAACCACCGGCGTACGCGAAATTTATCCTGGCGACTACCGAAAAGAATAAAATTCTGCCGACAATCCTGTCGCGCTGCCAAATCTTCGATTTTAAAAGGATAACTATAGAAGACATCGTAAAACATCTCACCTTCGTTGCCGAGTCCGAAAACATTACTGCTGAAGAACAGGCGTTGCATACCATAGCGCAGAAATCCGACGGGAGCATGAGAGACGCCCTGAGCCTTTTCGACCAATTAGTGTCTTTCTCCGGAGAATATCTTACATATAAGAATGTTATAGATAACCTTAACATACTTGATAACGACTATTTTTTCAAAATTGTCGATTATATTCTCGCCAACGATGCAAAAGATGTACTGCTAACAATAAACGAAATTTTCGATAACGGCTTCGAAGGAGTTAATTTTATTATGGGCTTTAGCGAACACCTCAGAAACCTGCTCGTCAGTAAAGATCCATCAACGGTCAAGTTACTTAATGAAAGTGAAACCATAAAACAGCGCTATGCAGAACAGGCTGGCAGATGTCCTACCGCATTATTGCTTTTCGCACTGAATATCATAAGTAAATGCGACGTGGATTATAAAATGAGTACCAACAAGCATCTCCTTTTAGAGGTTGCTCTGCTGAATATTTGCAGCATGACCTCTCCTGAAAAAAAAAATTGTGATGTAAACGCTTCCACAGCCGCGCCACCTACCGCAAGGCCTGTTACATCAGCTGCTAAAGACGCACCATATATCGTCCCTCAGGCTGTCACTCCCACTATGCCCTCGGCTGCTAAGCCGTCATACGACCCTGCCGAAAAAAAGAACAGCCAGGAGCCGTCAGTTGCAAATGAGCCCAAAAAGCCTATACCAAAAATCTCCATTCGCCTTTCTGACATTAACGCCCCTGCTAAAAAAGAAGAGGACACCGATTCGGAAGCGCCTAAAGTCCTTCGTGATACAGCGTATACTCAGGATCTCGTCTCCGACTCAATATCAAGATACCTCAACAAAATAATAGACGAAAAGATAATTTTATACAGCATATTAAAGCCTAAAGAATTTGAGCTGAAAGATAATAACATCATTGAGTTTCAAGTCTCCAACGCCGTCAACGAACAGGAGATCAACAAGAGCCGTCAGGAAATTGCCGACTTTTTAAGAGATGACTTAGAGAACGACAAGTTGAATATCGCAATAAAAGTTAAGGAAAGTGCACCGATTCATAAAGCACAAACCGATGCAGACAGATTTAAGGAGATGGCACAAAAGAACACCGATATTAATTATCTGAGAGGAAAATTGAATCTGACGTTAGATATGTAAACGCATATCCTCTATATCTTTTTTCCTAACCATTTGAGAGTAGACCTCTTTTCCATCTTTCACATTTCGCTGAAAATAGCGCCAGTATGCCTTCAAGCGCGACGTAGTGTCCGCTTTTCGTGCTTCCAGCAAGTCTATAAGCTCTGAATAAAATTCCACAAAACGACGATACCACAAGTCATAGTCTACCGTCACACCGTTGTTGATTTCCTCTGCAAGGGCCGGGTTAGCGATGATACCGCGTCCGAGCATGTATCCTTCTATGGAAGGAAACATCTCCGCCTTCTCAAAAAACGAACCGAGGTCTGTGATATCGCCATTATAAACGACACGTGTTTTCAGAAGAGGAAGCACCGTTTTCATGACATCGAGATTAACGACACCGCTATATTTTTCCGAAGCGAGTCGCGGATGAACAATAACCTCATATAACGGGTAAATATTTAGCACATCCGTCAGTTGAAAGATATCATTGCAGGAGGTCAATCCGAGACGGAGTTTTACGGACAGTTTCAGATTCGGAACGCTCATCATAGCATCTAATACTGCGGCGATTTTATCGGGGTACGGCAGCAGTCCGCTCCCCCGCATTTTTTTAGTTATCTGAGGCATGGGACAACCCAGATTAAGGTTCACATAATCATATCCGTTATTGACAAGCATCGCAGCAATTTTAGCCAGCGCCGCCGGATTATTGCCAAGAAGTTGAGGTATTGTAAGATAAGGTGCGCTAAAATGCAGTTCTTCTTCAGTAAAATTATGAGAGAAACGTTTAAAATCAGGAAGTGAGCTTTCGGTGACAGAGAAAAAAGGGAGCATACAGGCTGTTATTCCGGAATAGTGATGCGACAGGGCAGCACGAAATTCCTTGCCTGTAAGACCGCGCAGCGGGGCCACGATAATATCTTTTTTCATCAATTATTCTGAGTTTTCTGGGGGAAGCCGTTAATATATTCTGTCTTGTCTAAAACATTTCCGTCTTCGTCATAATGAATCCAAAGCCCTTCTCGTGTTCCGGAGAAATAATATCCGCTCAGTCTCATCATACCGGAAGGAAAATAGAACATTATTTCGCCGTCGAGGTCGCCGTCTTTATAACGGCCTGCCACTTTGCGTTTCCCATCGGCATAATATTGCAGCCATGGTCCGTTTTTTACGCCATCGCTCCATTCAAAAGATTCGCCGACGATTCCTGAGGGGTAATAGATATAAGATGTACCCTGGCGTTTTCCGACGATATAATTATCGGAAGAAATCTTTATCCCTTTTTCATCATAAAACATCCACAGGCTGTCACGTTCGTGCCCGACATATTTTCCTTCCGCGATCACCACTCGGCCATTATCAGCAAACATTCTGCAATACATAACATCACTGTCCGGGATTTTCTCGGTTATGATTTTTACCTTGCCGTTTTCAAAAAACGCCGTATCCGCGACTCTCGTCTGCGACGAGGCTTTATATGGTGCTGCGATAAAAATGGTCGTTACGACGACACAAAACAAAAGACTTCTCATAGAAACATTTTTTACCATCTGCAAAGATAGCGTTTTTTAAACGGACGATAAATTAATTCGTCCATAATATAAAGTATAAGCGTAAAAATAGTAACTTTGCACATTAAAGATATTTCAGCATGGATGAAACAACAGTTCCCTCAAGATATCTGCAAGCGGCAGTAAATGAGTTATCGCGCCTCCCTTCCATAGGGAAGCGAACAGCGTTAAGGCTCGCCTTATACATACTCAAGCAGGATCCGCTTTTTGCCGACACACTCTCCGATGCCATCAGGGATCTTAGCAAGGTCAACTATTGCAAGACATGTCACAACATCTCCGATGGCGATATCTGTGATATTTGCAGCAGCATAAAACGGGAGAGCTCTGTAGTATGTGTTATAGAAGACACTCGCGATTTCATAGCCATTGAAAGCACGGGACAATATAACGGGCTATATCATATATTAGGAGGAGTCATCTCTCCGATAAACGGCGTCGGCATAAATGATTTGACTATCGAAAATCTTGTAAAACGTGTTGAAGAGGGAAATTTTAAAGAGATAATTTTAGCTTTACCCACAACAATAGAAGGCGATACGACATCTTTATATCTCTACAAGCGGCTTTCTCGTTTCGGCGTAGCCATAAACACCATCGCGCGCGGTGTTGCTTTCGGAGACGACCTTGAATATGCAGACCAAATCACCTTAGGTCGTTCTATTCTCAACAGGGTTCCCTATTGTGGCATGTCTTCGAACAAATCTATCTGATTTTCCGTAATATAAGATTCATACGACGGCTCATCGGAATAGCATTCGATGTACTTGACGATAGCTTTTTTCACCACTTTTATCGGCGTCGACCTTCTGAACCTGCAATAATTCAGAAGAGATCTATATTGCCTGGGCGACAATTTAAAAGCCACCGTTTTGTACGGTTTTTTCCTCTTTTTACTCATAATATATTGTTTGTGAGAACCATCAGGTTTTCAACTTTTTCTTTTTAGCTGCCGGAAAAAGTATATTATTCAGTATCAGCCTATATCCCGGCGAGTTAGAATGAAGGTCGAGTTCCGTTGCCGGATCTCCCACAAAATGTCTGTAGTCCTCGGGGTCATGTCCCCCATAAAAGGTCCAGGTACCTTTTCCATAATCGCCATGGATATATTTTACCTCGCCTATCGACTTATTTTCGCCCATCACGAGCACATTAGGTTTCAGTCTGTCTTTATTAAAAGCCGTACTTTGTCCCATAAACGCCTTGATAATTCTTTCATGATTCTGGCAAAGCATGGTAGGCACGGGATCCCATTTAGCAGAGAACTCAAAGAGGACGAAATAGTCGGAGTTCTCCTTAACTTTTCTTTTGGCGGTGACGTCGATATCAGATATCTCGTATTCGTAGGGGTTGGTACTTATCTTAAAATCGGTGAAGGCTAAACAGTTGTCGTAATTTAGTTTTGCCTGAGCCTGCGGGTCCATAGGATCGCCGTCGAACATCGTCTCGCATATATCTACGCCGTCTGCGGCGAGGGCTACATCGAAGCTGTCAGGGGCGGAGCACATTGCGAACAGGAAACCGCCGCCGGCGACATACTCGCATATTTTTTTCACCACTGCGAGTTTACACTGCGAAACCTTGGAAAAGCCGAGACTTGCAGCAAGTTCCTGCTGATTTTTAACATCATCCTTATACCATGCAAATTCCTTATAAGCATGCCAGAACTTTCCAAACTGTCCGGTAAAATCCTCATGATGAAGGTGCAGCCAGTCGTATTGCAACAGCTTACCTTCCATAATTTCCTTATCATAAATTTTGTCGTAAGGGATTTCAGCATACGTTAATGCGAGTGTTACGGCATCATCCCACGGCAGTTTGGAAGGAGGGGTATATACAGCCACTTTGGGAGCCTTATGTAGTTTTATGACATCGGTATTAGAGGCGTTATCAGCTATTTCAAGAAGAATCCCTGTATATTGGGTGTCGGAGATAACCACGAATGACACGCCGCGAATCCTGCATTCACTCTCAATGTCTTCAAGATAGGGAGATGAGAAACTGCCTCCGCGATAATTCAGGAGCCAATCGACTTCTATGCCATTCTGAAGCACCCAGTATGCGATACCATACGCCTTCAGGTGATTTGTCTGCGTATTGTCCATTGGAATAAGCAGAGTACTCGCCGACAGACTACCGGCGGAACAAAAGAGCAGGCAAAAAGATATATAGCAAAAAATTTTTCTCATGATTTTGCACTTAGCAAAAAATTAAACTTTAGAAGCCATAATCTTGACATTCGGCGACATATTCATTGGGTCGTAAGGGATGTCGGAAGATGTATTAATCGGGTCGCTGTCGGGATCGTCTATATTAAAAGCATCCATGTCAGCGTTTTCAAATTTAGCATATTTAGATATAAAACGTAACGGGATATCCTTAGTAGGTCCGTTTCTGTGTTTAGCGATTCTGAGTTCGGCCATGCCGTCATTTTCGCGGGAGTCACCGGCCTCTCCGGCAGAATTCTTATAATAATCCGGACGATAGATAAAAAGTACAAGGTCAGCATCCTGCTCGATAGCGCCGGATTCACGCAAGTCGGAAAGAATAGGTTTTTTCTCCCCTCCGCGCTGTTCGACTGCACGGCTCAACTGCGACAGCGCGAGAATAGGGATCTCGAGCTCTTTAGCTATCGCTTTAAGTCCGCGAGAGATCATGCTGATCTCCTGCTCTCTGTTAGTACTTTTGTTTTTATCCCTGTCACTTCCGGCCGACATAAGTTGCAGATAGTCGACTGCCACGAACTGTATATCGTATTGTGCCTTTAACTTTCTGCATTTTGCTCGGAGCTCAAAGATATTAAGTCCCGCCGTATCATCAATAAATATCTTAGCCTTTGAAAGAGCCGTAATCTGGTCTGTCAGAGAATGCCACTGGTCGTCTTTAACCTGTCCCTTACGCAACGCATCAGCAGGGATCATCGTCTCGGAAGAGATAAGACGGGTAACGAGTTGTACCGCCGACATTTCCAACGAGAAGAAGGCGACCGGCTTTGCATAATCCACCGCCATATTACGAATCATATTCAGGGCAAAAGCAGTTTTACCCATACCCGGACGTGCGGCGAGAATGATTAAATCCGATTTCTGCCACCCGCCGGTTGCTCTGTCAAGTTCGATAAACCCTGACGGGACTCCACTGTAGCCGTCCTTCTGATTTCTGGCGCCCTCTATATCTTCGAGGGCTTCCTTAAGCACCGTTGTCATATCACGCGTGCCGCGTTTGAAATTTGCCTCTGTAAGATCAAACAGCTTCGACTGCGCATCTTGCAATAACTCGAGCACATCTGTAGTATCCTCGTAAGAATCCTTGATCACCCTTGAAGAAATTTCAATAAGCTTCCGCTGAAGATATTTTTCAATGATAATACGAGCGTGAAACTCTGTATTTGCAGACGATGAGACCCTGTTGGTCAATTTGGCAATATAAGCAGCTCCTTCGGCCAGATCAAGCTCCGCCGTAGATTTTAGCTGATTGGTAACAGTAAGAATATCTATGGGTTTATTCTCCTCAAACAATTTTTGTATGGCTGTAAAAATCCTCTGATGCGAATCCTTATAAAACATTGCGGGCTGAAGAACACCTATCGTATCAGTCAAAGCATCTTTTTCAAGCATTATTGCGCCGAGCACCGCTTCTTCCAGATCAATGGCCTGAGGAGGGAGCTTTCCGAAATCGCTATCCCCTGCGGGCACTTGAGCCCGAGAAACGACCATCGTCTTTCGACTCTTTTTTATTTCATTTTCCATAATGCAAATATAGAAATTAAATGATTTTTAATATCATTTTTTTAATGATTATTTATCAACAGACAGAAAACCGTATCGGTTACAACATTTGAGATACGAGCAACTGTATCTGCTTCTTCTCACCGACGACCCAGACTAGGTCACCCTCTAAAAACATGGTAGTTATATAAGGGTTCATCATCGACTTATGAGCTCGCTCCACGCCGACGACGAGACAACCGGTCTTAGCACGTATACCACACTCCTGTATGGTCTTCCCTACAATGGCTGAAGTCGGCTCGACAACAAAAGATTTTAGAAATACTTCCTGCTTCTCTGCCGAGACTTCTTTAACCATCTTCTCCACATCTTCGGTAAAATGCATTATCTGAGCATCGGTACCCAAGATGATCAAATCGTCATAAGGGTATATAATTTCATCACCTCCCGGCAAATTGATAGTATGACTGCCTCGAATTATCTTCACGATATTAACGCCGAAAACCTGTCTGATATTCGTCTTTTTTATCTGCTGTCCCACATAAATGGAATCAGGAAGGACCGTAACTCGCTCTATATGAATATCCCTATCCGAAAGCTGCTCCGCAATTTCCGTCTTCAACGGGTTATTAGCCTTCTGCTCCTGCTCCTTCTGATTCAAATTGGTGATAAATCGCTCCTCAATTTTTGAATAACGCTTCAGACTTCTGCGGGATACAAGTATTACAGTTACGACGACTACGGCAACGGGGATAATAAACCAGAAAAAATGATGAAAGGCCTGAAAGAGAACCATCACGATAAAAAATGTTGCCACAAAAGCCCTGAACAACATTAAAGACAGAATAACACCCCTGTTGTTCTTCTTATCATTCCATAATTTAACCATCAGATTGCCGGTGCTTTTTTTGTTCACCACAATACCGCGTAAAAACGGCGACATGACTATAATTGTCGCAGCCGCATATATCAACTTCCCGTAAACATTAGGTATCTTCCCCATCAATAAAGGATAAAACCACTGCTTTGATACCACCATAATTGCAAACAGAATGGCAGAGAAAAGGATCAGTCGCAACAGCACGTTCTTGATCAACTTGTGCCAATCACCGGACGCATTGACGTTAGAAGTACCTTCAGAGTATTTTTCAATGACACTTCTGAATTTCTCCGGCAAACGCGGATATACCCTATCGGCGAAAGGCTCCGAGAGACGGATGGAATACGGCGTAACGAAAATAGTTATCACCGACACAATAACGATTATGGGATATAAGGCCTTATCTATTACTCCGAGACTGTATCCGAGAGATGCGAGAATAAACGAAAACTCCCCTATTTGTCCGAGACTGCCCCCAACCTGTACAGACGTTTTGAATAACTGACCCGACAATAAGGAACCAAGAAAAGCCGAAAAAGATTTAAATATTATTACCGTTAAAGCTAATATCAATATTATCCACTTGTATTCAAGAATCACACGCGGATCTATCATCATACCTACGGAGACAAAAAATATGGCGCCGAAAAGATTTTTTATATTTACTACAAGCTTCTCTATTCGTTCACCTTCCAGAGTTTCCGCAAGGATAGACCCCATCAGAAAAGCCCCGAGAGCAGACGAAAAGCCGGCTTTGGTGGCAAGTACCACCATCAAAAGACATAACCCTATAGAAATAATCAACAAGGTCTCGTCATTGAGCCATTTCTTCGCCTTATTAAAAACTGTTGGAAGCACAAAAATCCATACGAGAAACCATATTATGAGAAAAAATGCGAGCTTTACAAGACTCGTTAACATCTCCATACCTTCAAACTGACGGTTGACAGCTATTGTGGACAGAAAAACCATCAGCAACACAGCGATAAGGTCCTCTACTACAAGTGTGCCGAAAACGATGGATACAAACTTCTTACTTTTCAAACCGAGGTCCCCTATTGTCTTAATGACAATTGTCGTCGATGACATCGACAACATCGCGCCGAGAAGAACACTGTTCATCATCGTCCACCCAAGAATCTGCCCTATAATAAACCCGACAAGTACCATTATCACAAGCTCCGTGCCCGCAATAATAAAAGCCGAGCTGCCTACATTCAACAGCTTTTTAAAACTAAACTCGAGACCGAGCGCAAAAAGAAGAAATATAACACCTATCTCCGACCATATCTCTACATTGGCTACATCTGTCACATTGGGAAAAAATCCGATATGCGGTCCTATAAGAATGCCCGCGACAATATATCCTAATACTAAAGGCTGCTTCAACCATCGAAACAATAAAGCAAAGGCACCGGCAGATATTAATATCAGCGCCAAATCTGAAACAAAGGTCGGAAGATTCGCCATGGAATAATGTTTTAAGGTATAAGGACTATTAACGACAAGGGATTCACGCGAATCACAAGTTCATGACCCACACACACCGGATCACCATCTAAATGAACATATTCATCCTCGGGCTGGGTGATCTTTATTTCAGATATCTTAAAAGTCCGCATATACGGAGTCTTGTCAATAGTCCTCATAAAAAGCGACTGCGCCAAAAAAGGAGCTTCTATTATATTGGGCTTCCTACACACACATACGTCAAGCAGACCGTCATCTATTTTTGCCTGCGGAGCAATCGTGGCATTAAACCCGAACTGACTCGAATTGGCAAAACTGATAAAAAAAGCCTTGCGCGTATATGTTTTACCATCAACTTCAATAACGTATGTCTGCGCTTTATATATAGGAAAGGTCTTAAGAATAATATCGAGATAAGGCCAAAATCCACGCCGCTGGACATTCACAAACTGCTTCGCCACCTCAGCGTCAAAACCGATCCCCGCCACGTTAATAAACATCTTGTCGTTCACATATCCGGTGTCTATTTTCATAGTCTTTCTTTTATTTATTATTTCAAAAGCACTTCTGAAATTAAAAGGTATGCCGAGGAACCGCGACAGACCGTTGCCCGAACCTGTTGGAATAAGACCCATTATCACATCCGACCCTACAAGCTCCCTTGACACCTCGTTGGCTGTACCATCACCTCCTACCGCCACAATAATATCATACTCACCCTTCCGCACCGCTTCGCGACAAATGTCGGTAGCATGACCTGCATATTCAGTAAACACTTCGTCAAAATCAAAACGTTTTAGATCCAAATAATTGGAGATAAGCGAGTTAAGTTTAAATTGCCTCCCTAACCCTGAAATGGGATTTATTATGAACAGTACCTTTTCTTTCTTTTCCATAAAGAATTCTTCTCATTAATACAGATAAGAGAATGCAAAGTTAATAAAGATATGCCTCTTTGTCAAGCAAAAAAAAACACATATCTTTGCTTTTTAATAAATATTTTTATAAAAATTATTATGTATCCAAAACGACACCTTCTATCACTGCTGACATTAATTGCAGTAATCAGCACGGCCTTCGGTCAGACTATCACCACAACGCCCCAATATCCGATGGAAGGCATGGCAGTCACCATAGAATTCGACCTCAACGGCACCCCTCTTGAAGGCATGAGTACAGACATGTATGTACATACCGGAGTAATTTTACTCAACGGAAGTTCATGGCAACACGTCATTGGTTCGTGGGGGAACAACAACACACAGCCCAAACTGACAAAAACCGGCACCGACAAATACAGCCTCAATATCACTCCATCAATTTTAGAATATTATGGCGTCTCTTCAAATCAACATGTGTCTCAACTATGTTTTGTAGTCAGAAGCAGCGACGCGGGGACTCAAACCGGAGATCTGTTTATCGATGTCTATCAGTCATTTCTGTCTATAGTAATCTCATCCCCCGACAATGACGCTCTCATACTCGCAGGTGATTCAAAAATATTTGCCGCAGCCGCTCCCCTCGCCGACTCCATGTTCGTATATATCAATGGGACAAAAGTTGCCGCAATAGCAGGCATCTCGGTAGAATACGAGATATCTTCAGACGACTACATTCAATGGGAGACGAATGTGGCAACGGCTTCAGCTAAAAACTCCGACGGAGATGTCGTAAGCGATGATATCACCTTCACGGCAATACCTCTCCCCGACAATACCGTCGTTCCAGAAAATACACAAGACGGCTTTACGGCAACGAGCGAGAGTTCAGGTATTCTCTGTCTCACCGCACCGCAAAAAAGTTTCTGCTTCGCTAAAGGCAGCTTCAACAACTTCGAAATCGACCCCGAACACTATATGCATTACGATACTGATGCCGAAAAATTCTGGATAGAACTCACCAATCTGAACCCCGACAAAGAATACCCGTACTATTATAATATTGACGACACCATCGACGTCGCCGACCCGTATTGTCATAAAGTGATCGACCCATGGAACGACCAGTATATCGATGACGCCACATACCCCGACCTTATCGAATACCCTGAAGAACTCGACAATAAGATGATCATCTCCACGTTTAAAATCAATGAGCCCGAATACGAATGGAATATAACGGAATTCACGCCTCCTGACGACAAGGATTTGATAATCTACGAAGTACATATCAGAGATTTCATCGCCGCACACAACTATCAAACCATGATAGACACTGTCGGATATTTCAGACGTCTCGGCATCAACGCGATAGAACTTATGCCAGTCATGGAATTTGAAGGCAACAGCAGCTGGGGATACAACCCCTCCTTTTATTTCGCTGCCGACAAATATTACGGCACCGCCAATAAACTGAAAGAATTTATCGATGTATGCCACGAAAACAATATAGCAGTAATCCTCGACATTGTCCTCAACCACTCCTTCGGACAGTCGCCCATGGTACAGATGTACTGGAACGAACAAGCCGGCGAACCCGCCGCCAACAGTCCGTGGTTTAATCCGCAGCCGAAACACGACTATAATGTGGGCTACGACTTCAACCACGAGAGTGCATATACGAAAAAATTCTGCAAAGACGTTATGCGCTACTGGATCGACGAATTTAATATCGACGGCTATCGCTTCGACTTATCAAAAGGTTTCACACAAACCAACTCCCTCGGCAATACATCACTCTGGGGACAATACGACTCCTCCCGCATAGCCATCTGGAAAGATTATTCCGACGCCATAAGAGAATATAAAGAAAACGCCATATTGATACTCGAACATTTTGCCGACAATTCGGAACAGAAAGTGCTTAGCAACTACGGCTTCCTTCTGTGGGGAAATCTTAACTATAACTACAACGAAGCTACCATGGGTTACACCAACAGCAATTTCTCGGATATTTCATACCGAAAATTGGGCTGGAACGACCCTCACCTTGTAGGATATATGGAGAGCCACGACGAAGAACGACTGATGTATAAAAATTTGCAATACGGCAATTCCAACAGCGGCTATGACATTAAAGAAATATATACCGCCCTGACACGTAATATTCTCGCGGCAACATTTTTCTTCACCATCCCGGGACCCAAAATGATATGGCAGTTCGGCGAAATAGGATACGACTATTCTATAGATTATAACGGTCGCACCGGAGAAAAGCCCATACGATGGGACTATTATGAAAAATGGCGCCGGCAAAGACTCTACAACGCCTATCACGCACTTATTAAACTCAGAAACGAAAATTCTATCTTCAGTACTGACGACTACGAAATAAGCCTGTCAGGGTACAACAAAAAAATCATCCTGCACGAAGACGACAACCATGTTGTTATTGTCGGAAACTTTAACGTCACCGCAAGCAAATTCGCTATTGAGTTCCCGGAAACGGGCACTTGGTATGAATTCTTCTCCCACGACTCAATCGTCATAACGGAGACATCTCTCACCATTGAACTCGATGCCGGCGACATTAAACTCTATTCAAAAGAGCGATATTTTGACCCGGATTTAAGACTCGGATTCAATTCTTTCGGCGTTGAAAATAAAAATTTGGAGATTTTTCCGAATCCATGTAGCAATTTTCTAAACATTATTGTATATTTGCAGGATAAAATTGACTTAAGCGTATATTTAACAAAAATTAACGGTACTGCAAGGTATGGCGTTTACAATGCAAGCAACTTATTACCAGGCATATACGAAATAAATATAGACATAAAAGAGTATAATATTGAAGCAGGGATATATATTTTATCCGTTATAGAAGGAAGAGAGAAATGCACATCGAAGAAATTAATAATTATATAAAATAAATGCTTATGAAGATCAACATTACAAAAAAGATGATTTTCACGCTGACGATACTTTTAGTATCCGCATCAGCTGCTTTTGCGCAGACAGCAACCGTTAAAGGTGTCGTTTACGACTCTCAGACAGGAGAGACCTTACCAGGGGCTGCCATAGCGATAAAAGGTACATTAACGGGGACATCTACCGGTTTTGATGGGACATACAAACTCGAAGGCGTGCCTGCTGGCAATGTTGAGTTAACATGTTCTTTTCTCGGGTATTCCGATATGACTGTCACCATAAAGAATCTTCAATCAGGTGCTACCGCCACTCAAGATTTTTTTATCAACCCTAACAGTGTCAACCTTGATGAGTTAATCGTCATCGGATACGGCGTTCAGAAAAAATCCGATAAGACAGGTGCGGTTTCCCAAATTAAAGCTGCCGACTTAAACGGCGGAGTTTTAACAGACCCCGTTCAGGCGCTGCAAGGTAAGAGCGCAGGTGTTATCGTCTCCAAAAAAGGTGGTGACCCGAACTCCGGTTTCGCAATTAAAATTCGCGGCGCTTCAGGTCTTGACTCCAATACCCAGCCGCTGTATGTCGTTGATGAAGTTCCCGGTGTAGACCCTACCACTATCGCGCCTGAGGACATTGAGTCGTTCAACATATTAAAAGATGCTGCTTCGACAGCTATCTACGGTTCGAGAGGTGCTAATGGTGTTGTTATCATTACCACCAAGAGCAACGCGAGTAAAGAAGGGGCAAAGAGACGTTCCGAAAACGGACAACTCTCCTTCAACGCTTCTCTGTCACTCGACAAAGTTGCGAAAAAGCTAAACCTCCTTGATGCTTCCCAGATAAGACAATATGCTGAAGGCAACAACCTGATAGGTTTTGTCGACGGCGGTTCGGATACCGATTGGCAAGACGCAATTTATCGTACAGGGCTGTCACAAAACTACAACCTTAACGCTTCCGGCGGAAACGACAAAAGCACCTATTATGCTTCTGTCACCCATTCCGATTGGAAAGGTGTGGTTGAAGGATCAGAAAAACAGAGAACCATAGGAAGAATCAACTTCACTCACAAGGCAATAAACGACAAGTTATTCATTTCAGGAACTCTCTCCGGTACTGTTGAAGACAACGATTATATCGGATACGATGGCTGGAACAACACGAACGTGTTATACACCGCTTTTACACATAACCCGACAGACCCTATCTATAATGAAGACGGCACTTTCGCTCAGATAAACAGAGGTTTTAAATATTGTAACCCCTTAGCAACCATTAACGAAATCACTAACCACCGTGATGCTCAACGTTTTCTCGGAAACTTGAAAGCCGACTACACCATCATCGATGGTCTCGTGTTAAGCGGAAGCTACAGTTATATCGCCGACGACAACGTCAACACATATTTTGTCCCTAACGGCGCTCTGTTTGAAACTACTACCGGCGAAGCTTCCAAGAGCTATAGCAACAACTACCAAAACGTCCTTGAAATCACCGGAAGCTACAGCAAGACATTTAAAGAAAAACACAATCTGAATGCCGTGTTAGGTTATTCATATCAGGACTACACCTATGAAGGCTTTACCGCCAGCGGCAAAAATGTTCAGTCGAACCTCATAGGTCCCTATAACCTTGGCGCACTCTCCGAAGTCAACGTCGGTGACGTCAGCTCTTATAAAGGCGCATGGACCCTTATCGGTTTCTTCGGACGTGTTCAGTATAATTTCGACGAAAGATATTTCGGAAGTGCTTCTATCAGACGCGACGGCTCTTCAAAATTCGGTGCCAACAATAAATGGGGCTGGTTTCCGACAGTTGCTGCCGGATGGAATATCGACAACGAGAAATTTATGGAGAACATTTCCTGGATAGACCAGTTGAAACTTCGTGCCAGCTACGGCATCTCCGGCAATCAGGAGATAGGTGAATACAGAAGTCTCGTAGCTTACTATCCTAACGGCTTGGCTGTTAACCCGGAAACGGGCGAACAGGTAATAGTCTTCACCCCTGCATGGAATGCCAACCCCGACCTCAAATGGGAAGAAACAGCAGAATTCAACGTGGGTGTCGACTTTGCATTCCTCCATAGCAGACTTAGCGGATCTCTCGAATTTTACAACAAGACCACTACCGATATGCTCGGCTCTTATTCAGTGCCGGTTCCGCCAAACTTGGCAAGTACCACTTACGCCAACTCAGGTAAAATGATCAACAGAGGTGTCGAATTAAACGTTCAGGGCTACATAATTGACAAGCCGAACCTCAAATGG
>JAQVPY010000148.1 GCA_028701815.1 Bacteroidales bacterium
AAATCCATCGGAGATGAGGTGGAATTTAAAGAAGACGGCATAATGCAGAGGCGAGCCCAAAAGGTCTTAGCTGATGCTATAGTTCTTCTTGAAAGAATCAACAAGGAGGGATTGTTTGCGGCACTTGAAAAAGGTATCTTCGCCGATGTAAAACGTCCTAAAAACGGTGGCAAAGGTCTCGCCGGAGTGGCAGAAAAGGGCTCACATTACATGAACCCGTTTATTAATATAATGAAAGACAGAAACAACTAAAATGTTTATTTGATATGGGTGGCGGATTATATTCTATGGAATCGAAGGAGTTTGATAAAACTCTTGATCTTAAGCATGTAAAACCTTACGGCGATACGATGAATGACGGGAAAACACAGTTGAGTTTTACTCTGCCGGTCCCCGCAGGAAATGAAGCAGTAGAGGCGGCTAAACAGTTGCTCCTTAAACTCGGATTTGAAAATCCGCTTGTGGTATTTTACAAGGAACTTACACCGGGATTTACTTTTTTCAATTGCTATGGTAGCTGTGTACATACTGTTGACTTCACGTCTATTCATGTGCCCAAGGTGGAAAGTACAACATGGAGCATGGAAAAAACAGACGAATTTATAAAGAATCATATAGGAAGAAAGATTGTCGTTGTCGGAGCAAGTACCGGCACGGATGCTCATACCGTGGGTATAGATGCGATAATGAACATGAAAGGATACGCAGGACATTATGGTATCGAACGTTACGAGATGTTTGAAGCCCTGAATATGGGAAGCCAGGTTCCTAACGAGGATTTTATTGCAAAGGCTATCGAAATGAAGGCTGATGCTCTGCTTGTTTCACAGACCGTTACCCAGAAAGATGTTCATATAAAGAATCTGGTAGAACTTGTGGAAATGCTCGAAGCCGAAGGATTGCGCGATAAAGTGCTCCTTATATGCGGAGGCCCGAGAATTTCTTATGAGCTGGCAAAGGAATTGGGCTATGATGCCGGCTTCGGTATGAATACTTATGCCGATGACGTGGCTTCATTTATAGCGCAGGAAATGGCAAATCGTTTAAAAAAATAACTTAATATTTAAAGATATGGATAAAAATCAAATCAGAGAGACTATAGCTCGTAGAGCTGCTCTCGAATTACACGATGGAGACGTTGTCAACTTAGGAATCGGTCTCCCGACCCTTATCCCGAATTATCTTCCGGAAGGAGTAAAAGTCGTCTTGCAAACCGAAAACGGAGCAATGGGCCTTGGCGCTGCGCCTGCCCCCGGTGAAGAAAATAAAGACCTTATTAATGCAGGCGGCGGATATATTACACTAACCCCCGACGCAAGCTCTTTCGATAGCGCTACATCTTTTGGCATTATCAGAGGCGGTCATGTTGACGTTACTTTCCTCGGCGCATTCCAGGTTGATGAAAAAGGAAACCTCGCCAACTGGATTATCCCCGGCAGACTTACCCCCGGTATGGGCGGCGCAATGGACCTTATAGTCGGCGCTAAAAAGGTTATCCTTGCTATGGAACATACGCAAAAAGGTAGCCCTAAAATATTAAAGGAATGTTCACTCCCGCTTACAGCAGCAGGTCAGGTGAATATGATTATTACCGAGATGGGTGTTATGGAAATAACCCCTAAAGGTATTGTCCTTTCTGAAATAAACCCCGAGTTTACGGTAGAACAGGTTCAGGCTGCTACCGAAGCAACTCTCATAATTGCTAAGGATCTTAAACCTATGCAATTGTAATAAAACGACACAGTATTGTGCGTTTGTAAATTGTTTCATGAAGATAGCGGCGAGAAATTGCCGCTATCTTTTTATATCAGATTATGCAACATGGTATAGACCGCTAAGCCTGCGGCAGATTTGATGCCTGTCTTCTTTGTTATATTTTTACGGTGTGACATCACAGTGTGCTGAGAGATGTTCAACTCGTCTGCTATGTCCTTGTTAGTCATGCCCCTCGCAATGAAAATCAGTACGTCTGTTTCACGACTCGACAGCGAGTACTCTTCGGTATCGTCCTTGTCTTCGAGAGAGGAATATGCCGCTTTTAATATACTTGAGATCTTGTTTGAAGATTCGTTGATGTCGAGAATGCCGTGAAACCCATGAAGCAACGCCGGCTCAAGATATTGATAAACGATAGCTACTATGGCCATCTTCGGAAAATCGCGAAAAACTTTTAACGACACAAGCGGCCGCGTGTGAGGCAATAGCATCGGGTTGATGAGCAATATGTCAGGTTTGCTGATAGTAAGACGTTCCTCTAATGTGTCGGCATCCGACAGCGTGGAGCATACCTCAAAAAGATTTGATTTTTGCAGGAGACAACTTATGCCTTCGGTAATGATGGGGGACGGCTCAACAAGCAGTATCCTTAAAATCCTGGTCATAACGCCTCCCTTTCTAACGAGGTGACGTAGGGGACCAATATCTTTTCTTCAATTGCAGAGTGTTTGGTGAGATCGGAGAGGAGCTGAATGATGTCGAAGATTAAATCTATCGACTCTTCGGGAAGGATGTTGCCGGGTAAATATTTGAAGATGATTTTTGTTAAATCGTCGAGTTTGTCTTCTATATTGCTGTGCGATTTTTTAAAGTTCGAGATGCAGTATGTCTCATGTTCGCGCTTGTCTTGTAGAGCCGTCATATAAGGAAAGACTATTTTCTCCTCATATTCGAAATGCTGCGAGATGTCGTTTTTATATTCCGCGAAGAATGATTTCAACGCCGTGCCGTAACGCTCGCCGGCATCGTCTGCTATGCGCGACAGATGCTGCTCAATATGAGGAAGCTTGTATCTGAGATAATGCTGATGTGAGGCAAGAAGATAGGGCGTTAGTAGAGACATGTCGGTGGCGACAATTTCCTCATCTGTCGGAATGTAGCCGTCGAAAGTGTAAACATTGCACACCATCAGGAAAAAATCCGACGGAACTTTATATTCAGCGCAGATATCTTTGACCTTTTTGTCTCCGAATCCTAAGGGGAGTCCGAAACGCGGAAGCATCAATATTAAATTGTAATTGGCGGCAATCAAATCCGCTAATTTCGTCTTTTCGTTGAAGAGCTTTTCTTTCATGGAAGGTTTTTTGCAAAAATAATGGAATTTCTCTATTGTCTATCTCATTTTTATATCATTAATTGTAGTGATTTTTTTCTTTTAATTCATCAAAATTAGGTATTCCAAAATTAAGAAATAAAAGACACCTTTGCCAATTTTAAAAAGAATAGTGATGGAGGAAGAATATAGTATGAAGACTTTGGCTGATATGCCGACGCATAGCAGCTGTGTAATTGTTAAGGTTCACGGACATGGAGGCTTCCGTCACCGTATTATGGAGATGGGCTTTGTAAAGGGAGAGACGGTGAATATCATCAAGAACGCCCCTTTACAGGACCCTGTGGAATATGAGGTTATGGGCAGTCATGTCTCTTTGCGTCGTACAGAGGCAGCCAACATAGAGGTGGTATCCGTCGATGATATTATTCATGAACGCACTACGACTTCTGCCGCCACAATAGAAGAAGAGGTGGAAAGAGAAGTGGAGAAACGCTCAAAAGAGATTACCGTAGCCCTTGTCGGCAATCCTAATTGTGGGAAAACGTCTTTTTTTAATCTCGCAACGGGACTTCATGAAAAAGTCGGCAACTACAGCGGAGTTACCGTGGACTACAAGATAGAAACATTTCACCATAACGGTTATACGATAAATATGGTGGATCTGCCGGGGACCTATTCCCTTACCGAATATTCGCCGGAAGAACTTTATGTTAGAAAATATCTGACGGAAAATAAACCCGACGTTATCCTGAATATTGTGGATGCATGTAATCTCGAGAGAAACCTTTTTCTTACCACGCAACTCATCGACCAGAATCTCAGAATGGTGATGGCGTTAAATATGTACGATGAGCTCCAAAAATCAGGAGATAAACTTGATATAAATAGCCTCTCAATAATGCTCGGTTTCCCTATTATCCCCACGGTTTCCGTCTCAGGTAAGGGCCTCGATAAAGTACTCGATAGCATCATAGATGTGTATAATAACGATCTCAAGGTGCTGAAACATATTCATATTAATTATGGAGAGGAGATAGAGAAGGCGATTGGCGACATCAAAAAAGCTCTTGAAGAAGACCAGTCGCTTTTTGATGTCTATCACAGAAGATATGTGGCTATAAAACTTATTGAGAACGACAGCGTTATGCACAAGGAGGTTTCACGTCTACCCAATTACGACGCGATAAAAGCCCTTGCTGACAAGTCGCGCGAGTCTATAGAAAAATCTTATCATGATGACATCAACAGTATTATCTCCGATTTAAAATACGGCTTTATCCGCGGGGCTTTAGCGGAGACATACAGCCAGAATAAAAACGACAAAAAACAGCTGGCGTATGCCCTCGATAAGGTGCTCACTAATAGATGGCTCGGTTTTCCGGTGCTTTTTCTGTTTTTATGGATAATGTTCCAGACGACGTTTACCCTCGGAGCATATCCTCAGGCCTGGCTTGAAATGGGAGTGTCCAAACTGGGAGGGTGGCTCTCGACAATTATCCCGTCGGGTATCATTAACGACCTTGTCGTCGACGGCATTGTCTCCGGCGTCGGCGGCGTCCTCGTGTTTTTGCCCAATATTATTATTCTGTTTTTCTTTATTTCAATTCTGGAAGACACAGGATATATGGCGCGCGCAGCGTTTATCATGGATAAACTGATGCACAGAATAGGGCTGCACGGGAAATCTTTTATACCGTTCCTTATAGGGTTCGGATGCAGCGTCCCTGCTATTAGGGCTACACGTACTCTTGAAAACCGTAAGGATAGGATTGTGACAATCCTGACAATTCCTTTTATGTCGTGCTCAGCCAAACTTCCTGTATATGTGCTGTTCGTGTCAGCGTTTTTTGAGAAAAACCAGGGACTTGTCCTGATGAGCTTGTATGCTTTGGGTGTCGTTGTTGCCGCGTTGACGAGCCTGCTGCTCAAAAAGACCGTCTTCAAAAAATCCTCAGACCAATTTGTGATGGAATTGCCACCATATAGAAAGCCTGTGTGGCGAAATACTCTGATGCACATGTGGGTAAAGACGGAGATGTATCTGAAAAAGATGGCAACGGTAATTCTTGTCGCTTCTATTGTTATCTGGGCTCTGGGTTATTTTCCGCGACCTACAGAAGAACTCGCTTCTCAGCCGCAAAGTGCTCAGATAGAGCATACATATATCGGGAAAATAGGACATTTTATCGAACCTGTCGTCAGACCACTCGGCTTC
>JAQVPY010000015.1 GCA_028701815.1 Bacteroidales bacterium
TCTTGCGAATATTTATGTCAACTCTTTCGATAATAATAAGCTGGGCGGCGGATTTCATGTTTATCACAACTCCGCATGGCGCCAAATGCCAAAAGCATGCAGCGACAATAGCTATAGTAATACCAATTTCAGCCTGTACGGAAAATTAAAAACCGGCAACACTCAACTCCAAATAGAAGGCGGATACGGTCATAACTACCTGCACTACTATGGATTATTTCCTTATCCTGAGGTGTCGCCTGAAGACCGCGACTGGTACTCTTCAATATCCGGAAAGACTTTCCAATCGGCAAACGCTTCCTTTATTATCCATAACATAAAACGAACCGATTACGACTATAACGCATCTCTTCAATATTCATATTTCCAAGACAGACATGACTCTCTAAACAACATAGCGACAGCACACGACTTCTCACTCCCTGTCGATTTCACCTATTACCCCAAATGGATTAAAAACAGTAAATTCGAAAAGCTAAATGTATTTCTGCGCGCAGATTTTGCAAAAAACAGCTACATGATGAATGCGCTAAATACTATTCCTGAATATACCGATTTTTCAATCTCTTTGAGCCCGAGTTATACGATGACCTTCGGCGCCTTCGATATCAAACTCGGATTTGATCTCGCAACAGGCAATGAATATAATGCAGATACAAGTTCCGTCAAATTTCACATACACCCTATTGCCGAAATCAAAGCTACAATCGTTCCCGAAGCCTTTAGCATGCGTGTAGGTATTAAGGGCGAAACCTACAGAAACACTTATCAGTCGCTCATCTCCGGATGTAAATATTATAATTTTACATTTAACGTACCATACCTTCAATCTCCAACAGCACTTACCGATGTGGTCTATGACATCTACGGTTTCTTCAACACACGCTTCGGAAAATATGTAAACTTCTCCGCCGGCGTAGACATCATTAATGTAAATAATAAACCCCTCTATTATTCTAATTTAATTGCATATATAGACAATGAAGGTGAAGAAATTTTGAATGCCAGCAGTCTGCAAATTGCTTGTGCAGACCTGAATCAGGTGGTTATCTCAGCTGATCTTACCATCGACAGTAAAAAGAATTTCATATTCAACCTCAACGGAAAATACAACTTCAACGAATTGAAAAATGCTTATGTGGTGGTATATGCTTATAATTTACCCGACTTTGAAATTTATGCCTCCGCTAAATATATGTTTCTCAAAAAGAAACTCGCCACGAGTCTCAATGCATACTGTATAGGTCCGAGAATGGAATTCGCTGGCGGTGACATGTTTCATTCCCCAATGAAAACTGTTGTCGACCTCGGCCTCTCCGTAGAATATTTTATCAAAGAAGGTATCTCAGTATGGATAAACGCCAATAATCTTTTGCATTACAACAATATAGCCTATATCTATGAACGCTATGCCGAATATCCTGCAAATGTAATGCTCGGAGCCACTATTTCCCTGTAAAAAAACAGGTGAAAACTTTAAAAAAATATCATAAAAAAACGGCAAAAAATCAATTTATTTTTTGTATCTTTGCTTATATTTAAAACAATGTTAATATATTAAATATGAGTGAATTAGAATTAGACTCAAACGTTTTAAAAAACATTAAAGCGGAAGAAGAATATACAGCCGACAACATTCAGGTTCTTGAAGGACTTGAAGCAGTCCGTAAGCGTCCGGCGATGTACATCGGTGACATCAGCCAAAAGGGATTGCACCATCTTGTATATGAAGTTGTCGACAACTCCATAGATGAAGCACTCGCGGGGTATTGTGACAAGATAGATGTAGAAATTCATCCCGACAACTCCGTATCCGTATTAGATAACGGCAGAGGTATTCCTGTCGACTTCCACGAAAAAGAGAAAAAATCGGCATTGGAAGTAGTAATGACAGTACTTCACGCCGGAGGTAAATTTGACAAGGGATCTTATAAGGTTTCAGGCGGATTGCACGGCGTCGGCGTCTCATGCGTTAACGCATTGTCGAAACACATGATTGTTAAAGTCTTCCGTAACGGCAAGTCCTACGAACAGGAATACGCTTACGGAAAGCCATTATACAGCGTGAAGGAAATAGGTCCGACAGACAAGACGGGCACATACGTTAAATTCACTCCGGACGACGGCATATTTGTTGTTACGGAATACGATTTCAATATCTTATCGACTCGTCTGAAAGAATTGGCTTATCTTAATAAGGGAATAACACTTACGCTTACCGACCACAGAGACCCCAACGGTGATGACGCTTTTCCTCCTGAAGATGTTAAAGACAACATTGTCACCTACTATTCGGAACACGGATTGCTCGACTTCATCCAATATCTTGATGAAACACGTGAAAAGATCACGCCTGAGCCTATTTATATTGAAGGCGAACGTGGTGGTGTCCCCTTGGAAATAGCAATGGAATACAATACCTCATTCTCGGAGAACATCCATTCATACGTCAATAATATTAATACGATAGAAGGCGGCACCCACTTGGCCGGATTTAGAAGAGCACTTACGAGAACTCTGAAGAATTATGCCGACAAATCAGGGATGCTCGCAAAATTAAAGTTCGAGATTAGCGGTGACGACTTCCGTGAAGGCCTTACCGCAATCATTTCGGCAAAAGTCGCCGAACCACAATTCGAAGGACAGACCAAAACCAAACTCGGCAACACGGAAGTTATGGGTGCCGTAGACCAAATGGTCAGCGAATATCTCGGCTATTATCTCGAAGAACACCCGATGGCAGCCAAAGACATCGTCAACAAAGTGATCCTCGCTGCTACAGCACGCCACGCCGCCCGTAAAGCCCGCGAACTGGTTCAAAGAAAAAATGTCCTTTCCGGATCCGGACTCCCCGGTAAATTAGCCGACTGCTCCGAGAGAGATGCCTCAAAATGCGAGCTATACCTCGTGGAAGGAGACTCCGCAGGCGGCTCTGCTAAGATGGGTAGAAATCGTCAGTATCAGGCTATTCTTCCTCTTAGAGGGAAAATCCTGAATGTGGAAAAAGCAATGCAACATAGAGCCTTCGACAGCGAGGAAATTAAAAATATCTATACCGCCTTAGGCGTAACAATAGGTACCGAAGAAGACTCTAAAGCCTTGAATCTTTCTAAATTAAGATACCATAAGGTAATTATCATGACCGATGCCGATGTCGATGGCAGCCACATAGCCACCCTCATCCTTACCTTCTTCTTCAGATATATGAAGGAACTGATAGAAAACGGCTACGTCTATATCGCTACCCCGCCACTGTACCTCATCAAAAAGGGTACTACACAGAAATACGCATGGGATGAAGATGGCAGAACTGCAATAACTCAAGAACTGTCAACCGACGGCACTGAAAAAGGTCTTAAAATTCAACGTTACAAAGGTCTTGGTGAAATGAACCCCGAGCAACTTTGGGAAACAACTATGGATCCGGCAGCAAGAACACTTAGAAAGGTGTTTATTAACAACGCCTCGGAAGCCGACAGAATATTCTCTATGCTTATGGGCGACGAAGTACCGCCTCGTAGAGAATTTATCGAACTTAACGCTACTTATGCGAATATCGACGCATAAGTAGTCAATTCCTCACATACAAAAAAATGCCACCGGATAATTAAATTCAGTGGCATTTTTATTATATCCTAAAAAATACTATTCTACAGAACCGCCTATGATATCCAACAATTCGTTGGTAATAGACTGCTGACGCGACTTGTTATACTGAATGTTGAGTTCCTGTAAAAGCTGATCCGCATTGTCGGTGGCAACCTGCATGGCTATTGTTCTTGCCGCATGCTCAGAAGCAATGGAATCCATAAAAACAGTGTAAAGTTTAAATCTTATGACTTTATCCACTATGGCTTTTATAAGCGTCTGACGGTCGGGCTCAATTAAATAGTTGACTTCATAGTCAGGTTTATGTTCTTTCATAGAGCCGACATCCTCCCCAACAGATAATAACGGTATCTCCTTCTGAATAAAGGGAAGATATGTTTCCCTGATAAGCACTTGTGATGCTGAAGATTTAAAATGATGATAGATAAACTCAATTTTGTCGTAATCGCCATTGTCGAACGAATATGCCATAGAATCTGCATATTTCATGATGACATCATACGACGGCTTATCCACAAAGCCATTGAAATCATCTTTCAACACCTCAACATTTTGCGGTAGATGCTCTTTGATAATTTTACCGACAGGCATAACCGCAACCTTAACACCCTTTTCCTGATATTCAGCAGTAATAGAAGCAAGCCTTTTAGCAACATTTGTATTAAATGCGCCACACAGAGAAGAGTTGGACGACACTGCTACCAGCAGCACCTTTTTTACCTCTTTTATTGTTGAAAAAGGTATTACCCACTTCTGCTCGTCACGTGTTTCGTATTCGATTAAATTACATAGAATTTGGTTCAGCTTCAGATGATACGGATATAAATCGGAGATATCCTTCTGCGCCTTATGTAGCTTGGCCGAAGAAATCATCTTCATGGCAGAAGTAATCTGTCGCGTAGTCTTAATCGACAATATCCGACTTTTAATTTCCTTCAGTGAAGCCATAGTTTATTTAGTTAACATAGAGTCACAGACGTCTTTGGCGACTTTCTCTATAATATCCATTATCTCCTGGGTTATAACTCCGTTTCTCAAGGGTACGAGTACCTCCTCTCTATATAATGAATTGAGGTTTGCCAGAAAAATATTCTCGAATTCAGCCACTCTCGTGATAGGAATTTTAGCGAGGAGTCCGTGAGTCCCGCAATAAAGAATAGCTATTTCTTTTTCAACGGGCATTGTCTTATGTAATTCCTGTACGAGAAGTTGTGTATTCTTACGACCCTTATCGATAGTCATTGCTGTAACCGCATCCATCTCTCCTCCGAATTTGGAGAATGCCTCAAGCTCTCTATACTGTGCCTGGTCTATTTTCAGGGTTCCGGCGATAATCTTCATCGGTTTGACCTGAGCTTTACCGCCGACACGTGACACAGAAATACCCACATTGATAGCGGGACGGTTTCCCTGATTAAACAAGCCTGTATCCAGGAATATCTGTCCGTCGGTAATAGAGATCACATTGGTAGGGATATAGGCTGAAACATCACCTGCCTGGGTTTCAATGATAGGGAGAGCGGTAAGTGATCCACCACCTTTAACTTTCCCCTTTAAAGAGGCTGGTAAATCGTTCATCCTTACTGCCACCTCATCTCGATTGATGATCTTAGCCGCTCTTTCAAGCAGTCTGGAGTGAAGATAGAAAATATCTCCGGGATATGCCTCACGTCCTGAAGGGCGGCGAAGTATAAGAGACACCTCACGGTAAGCGACAGCCTGTTTTGACAAGTCGTCATATATAACGAGGGCATGCCTTCCCGTATCACGAAAATATTCGCCTATCGCAGCACCCGCGAAAGGAGCGAAATATTGCATGGCCGCAGGATCGGAAGCCGTTGCAGCGACAACGACAGTATAATCCATAGCACCGTTTTCGCGCAAAGTGTTAACGATACTGGAGACAGTAGAACCTTTTTGTCCGACAGCTACATAAATACAGAATACGCGATCTGCATTATTTTTCTGATTAATAATAGTATCTACGGCAATACTTGTCTTTCCGGTCTGACGGTCGCCGATGATAAGTTCACGCTGACCGCGTCCTATAGGTATCATGGCGTCGATAGCTTTAAGACCTGTCTGCAGCGGCTGGTCAACCGGCTGACGGAAGATTACTCCGGGTGCTTTTCTTTCAAGAGGCATAAGCGTTTTCTCGCCCATAATAGGACCGCGTCCATCTATAGGCTCACCCATTGGGTCAATCACACGCCCGAGCATTTCTTCGCTCACGGCGAGAGATGCAATCTGACCGGTACGATGAACGGTAAAACCCTCCTCTATCTTGTCGGTAGGCCCGAGTAAAACTGCTCCGACATTATCCTCGTCAAGGTTCATGACAATAGCTTTTATGCCATTGTCGAATTCGAGAAGTTCATTAGCCTCGGCATTATTCAGTCCATAGATACGTGCCACACCATCGCTGACCTGTAATACAGTACCTATTTCAGAATAGCGAACAGTAGTGTCTATACCTTCAAGCTGCATCTCAAGCACACTTGATACCTCACTCGCCTTTATTTTGTCTGCCATATTTTATACTATTCTTTTATTTCTTTCAACAAATTCTTTTCTTATTCGTCTGATCTGGTCCTGAACACTGGCATCAATACGATTAGAGTCGCATTCGAAAATGAACCCACCGATGATACTGTCATCAATAACCGTATCAAATTCTACCGTTCCGGTTCTGCCATGCAACACCACATTTTGCAACTTCTCAGAAACGGCATCTCCAAAGGGGACAACAGTAATAAGTTTACCGTAATATATATGTTTGGTCTCCCTGTACAGATCCCTGAAACTTAACGCGATCCACAGCAGATCCATTTCTCTGCGGTTGGCCACAACGATATCGATAAACTTCTTAAATATGTAGCTGACGTTTCCGCCGGCAGCAGCATGGATAAGTTTAATCTTATCGGACATCGAGACAATAGGATTTTCAAGGACATGAGAAAACTTGGGATGTTTAAGGTAACTATTCGCTAATGACTTCATCTCCGAATAGACCACTTCCTCTTTCTCCTCCTTTATTGCGAAGTTCATAAGGGCTTTTGCATATCGTGCCGAGACCAAACTATCATTCATAACCGGTATTAATTAAAGGTTTTTATTTCATCTAACATTTTATTAATCACCTGCATCTGAGCTTCATCTTTCGCCAGTTCGTGACGGATGACTTTTTCGGCGATGCTTACAGATAAATCAGCCACCTGAACGCGCATTTCGCTAAGCATATTCTCGCGTTCTATCTGGATCTTTCTTCCGGCATCTTCCACTATCTTTTTAGATTCCTCTATGGCCTGTAACTTGGCCTCATTTATGATTTTATCTCTTGAGATTGCGGCCTCTTTAAGCATCTTCGACTGTTGCTCGCGGGCATTGTCCAAAATGTCTTTTGCTTCCACTTTAATTTCTGCCAGCTTACGGTTTGTCTCTTTTGCCGATTCCAGTGAGTCCTTAATATAATTGGCTCGTTTCTCCGCCATCCTTGTTATAACGGGCCATCCCCATTTGGCAAGAATGAAAAAAACGATAAGGAATGCAATAAGCATCCAAAATACCAAACCTGTTTCCGGCAATAATAATGACATAACGTATTATAATGCTAACAGACAAACAACTATGCCAAACAGGGTCGCACCTTCAATAAGGGCTGCGACAAGAATCATAGACATACGGATGTCATTGGCTGCCTGAGGTTGACGGGCTATGGCTTCCATCGCGCTTGTGCCTAATTTACCGATTCCAAATGCTGCACCGATAACTACGAGAGCTACGCCAATAGTAACGATACTTGTAGCAAAAGCTTCTGCTGCTAATAAGATTGATGATAACATAATTTTAAATTTTTAATTGTTATTTTTAATTGTTAATTGTTAATCGTTTTTTAATCGCCTTCGCCTGTGCCAGCCCGATAAATACAGACGACAACATCGTAAACACATACGCCTGAATGTATGCCACAAGCAATTCGAGACAGTCCATAAAGACCATAAACAGCACTGAGACGAAAGTCATACTGCCGTTCACCGCCGCACCCATGCTGGCTGTGATAAACACAAGACAACAAAGACCTATTACAATGGCGTGTCCTGCAAGTATATTGGCAAAGAGACGAACCATCAAAGCAAAGGGCTTGGTAAATATTCCAAAAAGTTCAATGATAGGCATGATTGGTGCCGGCGCCTTTAAAAATATCGGCACATCCGGCCATAAGATATCTTTCCAATATTCTTTTGTACCGAAGACATTAACCATGATAAATGTCATCATAGCTAATGTAAATGTAACAGCGATATTTCCGGTAATATTGGCCCCGCCGGGGAATATCGGCACAAGTCCGATAATATTACTCAGAAAAATGAAAAAGAATGCCGTGAGCAAATATGGCGCAAATTTGCGGTAGTTCTCGCCGACACAGCATTTTATAATATTGTCGTTGACATCCATTATCAGAAGATCAACGATACCTCTGAATCCTTTGGGGACACCGTCGGGATTCTTTTTATACCAGCGGGCTACCGAAAGAACTATCCATAGAAGAAGCGCACAGTTAATAAAGATGCCTAATACATTCTTTGTAATAGACATATCAAAAGGCCGCATCTCTTCACCGTCAGCATTTATTTCCACCATCTTTCCGGCATATTTGCCTTCCTCGGAGCCATAAGTAAAACCTGCGAAACTGCCTGTCTCTTCTAATTTGGACGACATAAAAGCGTGTATTCCCGTGGTTTTGCTGATAAGTATCAGCGGTAAAGGAATAGCGATATCCTTTTCACCTATTGAAAACATATGCCACTCGTATGAATCTCCGGTATGCTCAAAAATAAGCTTACTGACATTCAACTTGTCGCCTTCTTCCGCCGTTTCCTCTGCAAACACGGGGACAGTGAAAAACAAGCACAACAGCACCGATACAAAAAACCTTATCTTCATTTATTTTGCTTCGAGATATTTATCAACAGCCAACTTTCGAGAAACAGATAAACGCAGTAGAAGACCACAAATGTTATAGCGAAAGACGTTGAGTTAACAGCTATTAGTTTAATATATAGGATAATAAACGCCACACACAAGGCAAACTTAACACCTTTTATTATCCACTGTGTTTTGATATCTATTATATTACTCTTTTTATAAGACCGAGTAATAACGATATAGTTGGCAAACAACAATACAAGGTAGAATAGCGGTATCAAAGGATACAATCCGAAATAGTATTGCGGCATAAGAAACTTCAGCCAACCCCAGCCGGCAAGTCCGAATACTAAAACAATAATTGTCGATATCAGCAATTTAGCCTTCATAATATTATTTTTCTTTTATAATTTCCACACAAAGGGAAATTTCATTATTTCTAACTTCAACAAAGCCACCGGATATTTCAATATTCACCTCCGATGTACCGGTATTATAGCTCACTTTTCCTTCTGTGAGTACGGCTATAAGCGGCGCATGGTTTTCAAGGATGACAAAAGGGCCGTCTTTCATTCCGGGCACAGAGACCGAAACAGCTTTACCTTCATAAAAAAGTTTCTCCGGTGAAAAAATCCTCAAGTCCATTATTCTGTCTTATCCTTATCTGAGGCCTGAGCCAGCAGTTTTTCGCCTTTTTTTATTGCTTCTTCGATAGTACCTACGTTAAGAAACGCCATCTCGGGGATATTGTCAACTTCGCCGTCTAAAATCTTCTTGAAGCCTTTAATAGTATCTTCTATAGGCACCATAACTCCCGGCAGATTGGTAAACTGCTCTGCCACATGGAACGGTTGGGATAGGAATTTCTGCACCTTTCTTGCTCTGATGACAGTAAGTTTATCTTCGTCAGACAATTCATCCATACCCAAAATTGAAATGATATCCTGGAGTTCTTTCTGACGTTGTAGAATCTGCACTACGCGTTGTGCCGTATTATAATGGTCCTCTCCCACAACCTCGGGGGTAAGGATACGTGAAGATGATTCGAGGGGATCAACAGCGGGATAGATACCGAGCTCGGATACCTTTCTACTCAATACGGTAGAGGCATCGAGATGGGTAAATGTTGTCGCCGGTGCAGGGTCTGTTAAATCGTCAGCCGGGACATATACAGCCTGTATTGAAGTAATTGAGCCGTTTTTGGTGGAAGCAATACGTTCCTGCATGGCACCCATTTCAGTAGCAAGTGTCGGTTGATAACCGACAGCGGAAGGCATACGTCCAAGCAGAGCGGAGACCTCCGAGCCTGCCTGAGTAAACCTGAAGATGTTATCTATAAAAAACAGGATGTCATGTCCGCCACCCGCAGCATCTCTAAATGATTCGGCTACAGTCAGTCCCGACAAAGCCACAGAAGAACGCGCTCCGGGAGGCTCGTTCATCTGGCCGAATATCAGCGTAGCCTGCGATTTGGCCACCTCATCATAATCAACCTTGGAAAGATCCCAGTCGCCTTCAGCCATACTCTTCATAAAAGCATCACCGTATTTGATAACGCCGGACTCAAGCATCTCTCTCAACAAGTCGTTACCTTCACGGGTACGCTCTCCTACACCGGAAAAAACCGAATAACCGTTATATCCTTTCGCAATATTGTTGATAAGCTCCATGATGATAACAGTCTTCCCTACTCCGGCACCTCCGAAAAGTCCGATTTTGCCCCCCTTGGAATATGGGACAAGCAAATCTATAACCTTGATTCCTGTAAACAAGACCTCCTCAATAGTAGTAAGATCTTCAAATTTTGGGGGATCACGGTGAATAGGATATTCAACGGAACGAGACAAAGGTTTTAAGCCGTCAATGGCGTCTCCGGTAACATTAAGCAGTCTGCCACGAATCTGTTCACCTATAGGCATCATAATAGGTGTGCCCTTGGCAACAACACTCATTCCGCGACGTAAACCATCGGTAGAATCCATGGCAACGGTTCTAACGGTATTCTCGCCTAAATGCTGCTGGACTTCAACGACTAATGTCTGATTATTGTCACGCTTTATTTTGAGAGCCTCATGAATCTTGGGGAGAAAAGTCTTCTCATTCAATCCGGCGAACTTGACGTCAACTACAGGTCCAATTACCTGTGATATCTGACCTATTATTTCGGACATATTGCAATTTTTAAAATGCAAATATATCCAATTAAAATGACTTCAATCGATGTTTTTCGACTTTTTAACAATAAAAATACAGGTATATTTTTATTTGTACAAAAAGCGTTTGATGCTTCTTTTCGGAGTCTTCTCAAAAGATTCTTTAAGCATCTCTATCTTAGCTATTTTACTGTAATTAGGGAGAAGTAGATTGAGCTTGATTCTGTTTTCTTCCATGAGTTGAGCTAACTTCATCTTGTCGAGCTCTTCCTGTGAAACCCTGTCATAATCGGGATATACAAGAGCAACAATTTTTCTGTCTCTTTCTACCACAACGGATTCTATTATATATGGCTGATTGTTCAACTTATCCTCAATCTCTTCAGGATAAATATTCTGTCCCCCCGAACCGAGAATCATATTCTTAATTCTTCCTCTGATAAAGATATTGCCTGCGGAATCAATTACACCCATATCACCTGTGCGCATCCACCCGTCTTCAGTAAAAGCAGCTTTTGTGGCTTCTTCATTTTTATAGTACCCGAGCATGACATTGGCACCTCTTACCTGAATTTCTCCCGGAATCTTCGCCTGATCCTCCGAGTCAATTCTTATCTCCATACGATGTACTACCTTTCCGCACGAACCCTTTTTGAATTTCGACCAGTCCTCATATCCCAATATCGGTCCACATTCCGTCATTCCATAACCTACAGTATAAGGCAGCTTGATGTCTTTCATCACCGACTCAACTTCCTGATTGATAGCAGCCCCTCCAACGATAATAGAACGTGTCTGACCACCGAAAACATCCATAACCTTTGAACGGATTCTCTTTTTAACAAAAGGTCCTGTAATCGGATTTTTCATCAGAAACCTCATCGACGGCTTATTTATAATTGGGAAAACATTGTTCTTGAAAATCTTTTCAAGTACCAATGGAACAGTAATAACCAGATAAGGACGGACTTTAGCCATGGCCATCAACAAAACCTTCGGAGATGGAACCTTACCGAGGAAATGTACTGTGGTACCGCCCGCAAGTTGATACAGAAACTCAAAAGCAAGCCCATACATGTGTGCTAACGGGAGAATGGAAATAATAGTGTCTCCATGATAGTTGGGAATCCCCTGCTGTCCGAACTCCACATTGGAGCTTAAACTGTTATACGTCAAGATAACACCCTTCGGATCACTCGTAGTACCTGATGTATAATTTATTATGGCAACATCCTCAAAATTGTTCGTTGGATAATTGACATGCTTGATGTTGAACCCGTCAGGATATTTAGCCTTAAAAATCTCATCAAGCTTCGATAAGGCAGCCGGAAGCTTGCCCTCTTTAGAATATAAAACGGAAAAATCGTCGGCGGAAACCGCACCTCTTAAAAAAGTAAATTTCTCCACGTCCAATTTATCCCATTTCTCTTTTTCGGTAAAAAGCAATATGGCCTCGGAATGCTCAGTCAACGCCTGAATACTCTCCGATGTAAAATCATTCAACAATGGCACCGCAACCGCCTGATATGTGGTGATGGCGAGAAATGTAACCCCCCAGTTGATGTTGTTCTTTGCACAAAGCACTATCTTGTCGCCCTTCTTTATCCCTACTTCTTCAAAAACAATATGTAATCTGGCAATCTTTTCGGCTAACTGACCATAAGTCAGAGTGTCTTCACCATAATTGACTAAAGCGAGAGCATCCCAATAATTTCTCATGCTTCGCTGAATGTAATAAAAAAGATGATTCATCGGTCGTGTATCCATATTCTGCTTCTTTTATTTCTTTAAAAATTTTGCAAAGGTATATCGAAGATTGATTATCCGCAAGTCCTATTATGATTATAATATGTTCTATTTTTCCTGTTTTTTACAAAAATTTGTTAAAAAACGGTCTTTTCATTGTCATTTTTTCCGTAATTATATATTATCTTCGCGTCATAGAAAAAGCAAGGATATGGAATACAGTCTAAAATCGGCAAGAGAAGTTTTAACAGAGCAGTATTTTTTCGAATCCATGGGTAAAGACCTCTGGCTGCATAACAGGAGCCGAGCAAACATACGACGCGACATGCCTCTAAAATACGAGCAGCTACTTATCATAATACCTCTTAAAGGTAAAATAGAATGCAGCGTTGACTTTGAAAAATATACCTGTACTCCTAACACCATCGGATTGATGCTACCACAACAGACTGTACAAATACATACCATCAGCGATGACTTTCGCGGGGTGTTTTTTCATGTCTCCACGAATTTTCTCGACCTGATGAGACAGCATTCGCTAAATATCAGCGCCCTTTATTTCAAGATCAAACGAAAACCCTTACTGATGCTTTTAGAAGAAGAGTCGCTATTTCTACTGAACTGCTATATGCTGCTGCTTCAAGTGATAAAAGATGAAGACTTCCCCGGAAAAGACAAGGTGGCACTTAGCATTCTTACGACCGCTTTTTACAGGATTGAATCTCTGTATATGAAGCAAGAATCTTTCGATGCAGGCACCAAATCAAGAAAGCAAAGTATATTTGAGAATTTAAACAAGCTCGTCTCCGTATTTTATAAAAAATCACGCAGCGTTAAATTTTACGCCGAGAAATTGTATGTAACTCCAAAATACCTCTCAACATGCGTTAAAGACATCACCGGCAAGGGTACACTCGACTTAATCACCGACTACGTGATGCTCGAAGCTAAGGCGCAACTGAAAAATACGTCTAAGACAGTTTCTGAGATAAGCAGCGACTTGAATTTTGCCAATCCTTCATTCTTTTGCAAATATTTCCGGAACAACGCAGGGATGTCGCCGGAACGGTATAGAGAAAATTAGAAAATAAAAACAAGGAATCTATCGTGTTGTAGTATATGTCATCCAACGGGCCGTATTTGTCAAACTCTCCTCGAAGGTCTCACCTCTTTTTTCCGACAACTCTTCAACATGCCGCGTCCAACCGGCATCTCTCTTAATCGTCCTCTTCCAAGACTTGCAGTTGACAGAGTCATACCTCCGCGGATAACGTCCAATCCCTATTACGGCTACATCTTTATATAAAACATTACTTACTGTTAATGTCTTCGGAGCCATATCGCACCCCTTAATAGTAAAAAGCGTCTTGACATCATGTTTATAGGATTTAATATTAGCAAAATGGCTGCTTCCCACAGAAGACATAACGATATTATTTATTGCTAACGGCGACAAGGTGTCACTCGATATGGAAACGGCGAAATTCTTGTATGCAGAATAATATCCGACAAAAATAGAATCTGTTCTGAGATCTTCAAGATGTTCTGGGAGATTGTTCCCATTACATTTTACTATCGATATAATTGCGTCTTCGGACTTAGCAGCTTGAGAAAAAAATAATATTTTAATGGCTTTCGTAGAGCCTGAATAAGCAGTATATAATTCGTCATAATCTTTGTATCCTTTTAATTCAACGCCATGTTTGGCCACAAGATATGCTTTAACGGAAGCCGATTTCTGATATGTCAATCCCTTGCCTCCATAAGTCGGGTTATTATCGAAATCTTTCAGATATAAGACATCATAAGCCTGAATATCTGCTGAGTCGAAAAAATCGTCAAGTACCCTGAATCTGTCATTGGAGATTTTATTGTCGTAAGCGACTCTCTCATTTGCATACTGAATAAATAACGAAACTACGCCAAGGCTGACTGCAAAGCAAGCACTTAAAACTTTTTTTACTACCGGTTTGTCGGAAAGGTTAACACAAAATAAGACTATGGATAGCAACAATAAAACGACGCCGAAATAAGAGAAGAATGTAGAAACATAATATATCGGCACTGTCGAATAACTTTTATTTGAAAGCGTTAAAGCAATATGAGGTAATATTATAAGAAAAATAGATAGGATAAACATCCATACCGGCTTTTTCATTTTACCATTTATATTAGACCTTTCAATAATTATATACAACACCGCTGCCAACAAAACAGCTTTAATATATGACACGGATGAAGCGTCTCTTAAAAAGAACCATAGCGAATAGTCTGTGTGCACAGACGAAGAGTAATCGACTAAGAATGTCCTGTACTCAAAAAACGCTGACAATGGCAAGGTATGTAATACTAATGAATTCAATATATTCAGAGAGGTCATTAAGGAAAATTGCGAGGCAAGTTGATTACCCGAATATTTCGAGGGGTGAGCTGCACTGTATAAAAAATAAGCCGTAAGATAAATTACCCCTAATATGATATATGGAGCTAATTCCTTAAGAAATTTATGCAGATTGTCACGTTGAAATATTGTCTTTATATTATACCTATATACTATCAACAAGAAAAAGGCTATATAATACAACAACAGACTTTCATGGAAACATGAAGCGAAGGCAAAAACAATTGCGGAGAGTATCAAATTCCAATACCTGCGCCCATCAAAATAATTGAAGAGCAGGTGAAATGACGTCAGAATGAGGACCGAAGCGAAAGAGAAATAAAATGGATATGAGGTAACAGCCGAAGCGTCTCCATTAATCTGAAAACAAGCACAAAAAACGAGCAAAGCCAACATCCACACATAATCGTTTTTTGTAGCCCTCTTTATCAGCCACACAAACAATATAAGTGAAACAATAACGGGAAGAATGCGCATAAGATGATAAAACCATGGCGCATCTATTTGATAAGGTAAAAAATAAATCCAGTCGACAAGAAGAAAATAAAACCTTCCGGTACCTTGAGCATAAGTTTTAGATATGCTATGCCAGAATTTAACATTAGAATTATAAAAAAATTCAACATCATCTCCCATTACAAAACCGAAATTAAGCAGAGGGGAAAAGGTAATAACTGTAATTATTAAGACAAGAAAGCCGATAATATATTTTAATGTTTTATCCTTATTAGCACAAATGGTCTCCATATTCTGACTTTTTTACAAAAGTAAGAATTATTATGAAATAATTTCTACCTTTGCAAGATAAATTATCATTGAATGAATACCCAAAGTTGTAATCTATCAATCGTCATTTCAGTATATAACGAGCAGGATAACATCAAGTTAATGGCAGAAAAAGTTACTGAAATCCTTAAAGACTCGCCATTGTCGTATGAAATAATCTTTGTCAACGACGGCAGTCATGACAACAGCTATAACGAATTACTTGCCATTGCCGGCACATCTCCTAACATCAAGGTCATCAACTTCTCGAGAAATTTCGGACATGAGGCCGCAATGATAGCAGGCATTGATAAAAGCAACGGTGAAAAGATCATCTGCATGGACTGCGATTTGCAACATCCTCCAAAACTAATTCCAAAGATGATAGAAGAGGCTGATAAGGGCTATGATATCATTACTATGGTACGTACAAAAAGAACCGACAGCAGTCATTTCTACAATTTCTTCTCAAAATTGTTCTATAAGATCATTAACAGAATGTCACGTGTGAAAATGACCGAAAACGCATCTGACTTTTTCCTTATATCAAAAGATGTAGCTGAAATCCTGAGAAACGACTATAGAGAGAGAACGAGATTTTTACGCTGGATAATACAAATGGTGGGATTTAATAAGACGAATCTCGAATACCAGGCTGACGACAGGCATTCCGGTACAAGCAAATATTCGTTATCGAAACTGATCACCCTGTCCTTCTCGGCGATTCTTTCTTTCTCTAAGACGCCTTTACGATTGGGTATCATCTCCGGAATATTCTTTCTCCTCGTCAGCTTCATACTGCTCATATCGTATATCGTAATGTGGATAATAGGTCAACCAGTGCACAGCAGCGCCATTATTATCCTGGTAATCACTATCTTCGCCGGAGTTCAACTTTTAGTCTCCGGATTTATTGCACAATATGTAGGACTGATCTTTGATGAAGTAAAAAAAAGGCCTATCTACACGATAAAAGACACTATCAACTTCAATTCTTAAGTGCTAATCCCAACTAACAAAAAAAAAGCCTGTGAGTTTCACAGGCTTTTTTTGTTGGCGGTCCGGACGAGACTCGAACTCGCGACCCCCTGCGTGACAGGCAGGTATTCTAACCAACTGAACTACCGAACCAGCATCATCACCGACGTTTCGGTTTTGAATTGCGCTGCAAAAGTACAACATTTTTTAATATGTACAAGTTTTTATCAAAAATTTTTTATGTTTTTATAAAGATTTATACACACAATATAATGTTACCATATAGAAGCGCGGTTTTCAGGTTTTACATACATCGGCGAGGTCTCATCAACCTGATATGCATCATACCAAGCATTGATATGAGGTAAAGCTCCATTTACACGCCAACGGCCCAAAGAATGGGGGTCACTCTTTGTGCGGACGAGGATCTCTTCGGGGCGGATATTACCGGCCCATACGGTAGCATAAGCGAGGAAGAAACGCTGTTCCGGCGTAAACCCGTCAACAGTGGCAAGGGGAGCATCTTTTGTCGCATTTTTAAACGCCTGATAGCTCACCTGCAATCCGCCATGATCAGCAATGTTCTCACCAAGAGTGAAACGACCGTTTGCATGAACGCCCGGAGCTACCTCAATGGAATCGAAATAATCCGCTAGGACTTTTGTACGTGCATCGAATTTTTCCTTATCCTCGGGAGTCCACCAGTTATTTAAATTACCATCCTTGTCGAACTGCGAACCCTGGTCGTCGAAACCGTGAGTCATCTCATGTCCGATAACAACACCGATGGCGCCATAATTAAAGGCATCATCAGCATTCATGTCAAAAAACGGGTACTGAAGAATACCTGCAGGGAAGCATATCTCATTGATTGACGGATCGTAATATGCATTGACAGTCTGCGGTGTCATCTGCCATTTGTCTCTGTCTACAGGCTTGCCTACAAAACCGAAATTGTACTCGTTTTCAAAAACACTTGCCTTGACAAGGTTGGCATAATAAGAATCAGCCATATCGATATTAAGCGCGCTATAATCTCTCCACTTGTCGGGATAACCGATCTTAACATAAAAGGCGTCAAGTTTTTCCTGGGCCTTTACCTTTGTGCTGTCGCTCATCCATTCGAGGTCGTGAATACGTTCACCCAGAGATTTTTGCAGATTGCTTACAAGTTGTACCATACGATCCTTCGCTTCCGGAGGAAAATATTTAGCAACATACATCTCTCCAACAGCTTCACCGAGAACGCCATTGACAGTACTTACAGCACGTTTCCAACGCGGCGAAGGCTCTTCCCTACCCGACATCGTCCTGCCATAAAAGTCGAAACTCACAGCATAGATGTCGTCACTTAAAACACTTGATGCACCATTGATAGTCTGCCACTGAAGATATGTGATGATATTCTCAAGAGACTCCTCTTCTATCATCTTTCCTACTTCTTGCAAATGAGGTATCTGACCTACAGACACCTCTTTAATATCAAGACATAACCCACCGAAAAATTCGTTCCAGGAGATCTGTGGGACAAGGACCTGAAGTTCGTCAAGAGTCTTCTTGTTATAATTAAGCTGTACGTCACGTAGGGTTACATTGTCATAAGCAGCAGTAGCCAAGCGGGTTTCCATACGTAATACTGTCGCCGCATCAGCTTCGGACTGCTCTGGAGTAAATCCGAATAGTTCAAACATTTTTGTCATATAAGCGACATATTTGCTACGGATATTTTGAGTGGTTTCATCATTATCAAGATAGTACTCACGTTCACCCATCGCAAAGCCGGATTGATACATCTGAAGAAGATTCATGGAACTGTTTTTGGGGTCGGGAGCAGAATACACATAAAACATGTTTCCTTCTCCACGCATAAACAAATCAGCCATCAGAACCGACAGCTGAGCTTTATCTTTGATAGAAGCAATTTTGTCAAGAGTGTTCATAACAGGAGCATTACCCTCAGCATTTAAACGAGTGCTGTCCATTGCCAAATTGTATAAGTCGCCTATTTTCTGCTCTACGGAACCTTGAACTTTTTCGTCTTTTGCGGCTATTTCTTCCACAAGAGCTTTAACCTGTTCGCGATTGTTTTCACCCAATTTGTCGAAACTCCCGAAACGAGCATATTCGGGGGTGAGAGGATTTTTAGCCATCCATCCGCCACAAGCATATTGATAGAAGTCGTTTTGGGGTGTTACTGTTGTGTCTATATTGGTAATATCAATACCTGAAGACTGAACATTTTTCTTTCCACATGATGTCATAAGCACTGCAAATATGATAATTATTGAATATTTTGCTTTCATGATTTAAGCGTTAATTTTAGAATTGACAATAGCCATTATTTCATCTTCTGAGGCTTCAGCAGCCTTATCTATTTCAAAAGCTTTCGCCAGAATTTCGTTTACGAAGTCTTTATCTTCATAGCTGGCAGAGTTAATCTTCACATTAAGAAAAGCACCTCTTACGCCTGCTCTCGCAGCGAGGGCTCCAACGCCTGCATCGGATACGGAGTTGGGGTTGCCAATTTCTGCCATAGCCTTTGCAACCACCATACTTTCACAGCACAATTGCATAGTCTTGAATGGAACTTCAATAGCAAATTTGGTTGCACCTTGAATAGCCTGGTGACGGATAGCCTTCTCTTCTTCGGATTTCTTGGGAAGAGAAAAAGCATCCATAATTTTATTGAAGGCATTTGTATCTTCATCGACCATTTTTACGAGCAGATCCTGATAATATTTACCTTTTTCTGCCCAGTCGGAAAACTCTTCCCAACGATCGTCCCAGCCTTTTTTGTGAGATGACAGGTTTGCCACCATGGCGCCAAGAGCAGCACCGAGAGCGCCCATATAGGCAGATATGGAGCCACCGCCGGGAGCCGGTGATTCGCTCGCTGTTTCTTCAGCAAACGCCTTTAAGTTCATATCTATAAGCTTTTTCCGCGAATTGTCTTCAAGGAGATATTCAATAATTTTTTTCTGTGGATCAAATGGAGCAAGTTCGTCAAGGCCTAACGACTTCACGGCTATTTTGATGATTTCAGAATCGGCGATACCAGTAGAACGATGCTGCTTTTTCAGAAAATACCTTCCTGCTTCGAGAATGGAATTCAACGGGATGAGTCCTACGAGCTCGGAGCCCGTTACTCTTATACCACGAGCATCTGCTTTTTTACATACTTCCTCGAAAGCTCTATGCACGGAACATACGGAGATGTCAGTGAGGTTCATCGAAATCTGAGCAATACCGTATTCTTCAATATACCAACCGATGGCCTTTACAGATTTCAGTGTGCCGGGAATATATACCTTTTCACCTTTTTCATCTTTGACAACCTTGCCTGTCAACGGATTTCCTTCTCTTTTCACACGCCCCTTTTCTCTGACATCAAAAGCGATTGCATTAGCACGACGTACGGAAGTGGTGTTGAGGTTAACATTATATGCTACAAGGAAATTTCTTGCGCCTACTGCCACGCAGCCTGTTTTTGCAACATGATCGTTGAATTCGGCGGGACCGAAGTCGGGCGCCCACTCTATGTTAACAAGTTTATCCTTTAATCCTTCATATTCACCTGCGCGACAATTGGCGAGATTTTTACGTTTCGGTTCAAAAGCAGCTGACTCATAGCAATATACAGGTATCCCAAGTTCCGTTCCTATCCTTTCGCCTAACTTTCGTGCATATTCTACCGTTTCTTCCATTGTAATATTGGAAACGGGGACAAGCGGACAAACGTCGGTAGCACCGAAACGAGGATGCTCACCATGATGCTTTCTCATGTCTATCAACTCACCCGCTGCTTTTACAGCCCTGAAAGCTGCTTCACAAACAGGTTCGGGCTCTCCGACAAAAGTTACCACGGTTCTGTTTGTGGCCTTACCGGGATCAACATCAAGTAATTTAACGCCCTCAACTGTTTTGACTACATCTGTGATTTTTGCTATCAAAGTCATGTCATTACCCTCACTGAAATTGGGGACACATTCGATAATCTTCTTCATATTATTTATTTTTAATTATTATTTACTTCTTTTCCCGCTATAATAACCCTGCT
>JAQVPY010000149.1 GCA_028701815.1 Bacteroidales bacterium
TATAGGGCCGAAGGCTATCTCTTGAGCCAGGCGTTGAGCTTCGAGTGCCGTAAAGCGTTCTTTAGCATATATTTCTTTTTGGGGGCTTTGTAAATCCATAATTTATTTATTTTCAACAGGTTCATATAAATTCCAGAAGTCGTAATAGTTAAACCACTGTTCGGGATATTTTTTCACGATATCTTCAAGATATTTCACATATTGTCTAAGCATTTTTTCTGCTCTTCTGTTGACGGATTGTTCACTTTTATCAACAGCAAGCGGAAATATATAAGTTGTATAATCAAGTTTTTTCTCTTTCATTGTAAACACGCAGACCATATAGGAGTCGGTAACGGCAGCAAGGATAAAAGTACCGATTGGGAAATATGCGTCTTTACCGAGGAAGTTCACTTTTATCTTTTTGTTTCCTCCCATCATTCTGTCGCAAAGTATAGTGACAACGCCGCCTTTTTCGAGGGCTTCCTTAATAGCGAAGATATGAGACATATCGTTAGCTATGGGGATAAGGTTCACATGTGTTCTACGGAGTGATGCCGTACGGTGTTGTTTCATTGTCTCCGTTTCGGCACCGAAGAGGACTCCATAAAACTGTTTTTTATCCTGGTAGAGGCAATGTCCCGCGAGTTCAAAATTTCCGACATGTGAGCTGACGATAACGAATCCCTTATCATCATCTAACATATCTTGGAAAGCCGGTTCATTCTCTATACTGATATGGAACTGTTCTGTTTTACCGCTTTGCATGGCAAATTTGTCGAGGACGACTTTGCCGAAGACATAAAAGTTTTTTACGGTAGCGCACATAGACTTTCTTCTCGTATAGCCAAGGACGTCATGATAATATGAATATATTGCCTTACGTCCTTCCTTTGCGAAAAGCAGATAAAACGGTATCACGAACAGGAGGACGGGATAAAGAACAGTTACATTTACATATCTGAAAACGAAAAATAAAAAATTCTGTCCGAACTTTCCACCGCCTGTTGTACCTTTCCATTGGCGACTATCGGGTGACATACTGCTACTTTACTTTCGTCATAATATAATCATAGAATTGCGCTAAGGTTTTAACATCCTTCATTTCTTCAGGTTTGATTTTAAAGCCAAAATTACGTTCAACGATTACTACGATATCCACAAAATCGAGGCTATCTATTCCGAGGTCTTCTTTCAGAAGAGCATCTTCCTTCAAAAGGGATTCTTCTATTTCAATTTCATCAACAAGAAATTTATTAACTATTTCGGCAACTTCTTCTCTTTTCATAGGTAAGATTATTTATTATTAAATTTTTTTAATTACTAATGCGCTGTTTGTTCCGCCGAATCCGAAGGAATTTGACAGATATGCATCGATTTTTTTCTCTGTAGTCTGTGTTATGATATTAAGATTTTGCGAGTATTCGTCGGGGTTTTCGAAATTGATATTCGGTGCCATAAAAGAGTTTCGCATCATTAAGGTAGAATATACTATTTCTGCGGCGCCGGCCATCCAGCATTCGTGTCCCGTCATAGATTTCGTCGAACTTATGGGTGTATGACAAGGAGAAAAGAGTTTATCCAGTGCCATGGCTTCAAAGGTGTCTCCCTGTAATGTAGAGGTTGCATGGGCGTTGATATAATCGATATCTTCAACGGATACGCCGGCATCTTTCAACGCACGTTCCATAGCGACAATAGAGCCCACATCACTCGGTTGCGATATATTGGCGCCGTTGGAGGAGAAGCCGTAGCCTGCCACTTCAGCGATGATATGAGCGCCGCGTTTAACAGCATGTTCATATTCTTCGAGTATCACTGCTGCGCCGCCGCCACTGGGCACGAGGCCGTCTCTGTCTCTGTCGAAAGGGCGCGAGGCTTTTGTTGGTTCGTCGACACGTACCGAGAAAGCGCCGAGGCCGTCGAAGCTACCCATTGAAAGGTAGTTCGTCTCCTGAGCTCCGCCACAGATTATCATATCCTGAAGCCCGTCGCGAATAAACATCATCCCGAGACCTATTGCATGGGAACCGCTGGCACATGCCGCGCTTATCGTCATATTTATCCCGCGTAATTTGAATATCGTGGAAAGATTCATGGTAACGGTAGAATTCATAGATTGGAAGATGGCTCCGGAACCCATGAGCGTAGTGTCTTTTGTCTGTAAAGCGGTAGTATGAGATTCTATCACCGCCTTGGCTGAAGAATCATTACCGAAAAGAATGCCCACCTCATTGTCTGTCAGATAATCCATATCTATCCCGGAATTTTTCAAAGCTTCGGCAGTAGCCATATATGCATATTCGCCCTCTTCTGCGAGGCAAACCCGCATGCGTCTGTCGAGGAGCCCTTTCAATACAGGACGTTCTACTATTCCCGTCAGCGGTGAACGATAGCCATATTCTATACGCATCGGGTCAATACCTATTCCCGACTTGCCTTCGTATAACGATTTGGCAACTTCATCAATATTTTTTCCAAGGCACGAATAAATGCCAATACCTGTTATTACTACCCTCCTACGTTTTATCATAAAATTATCTTTTTCCCAATTGTTAATTGTTAATTATTAATTGTTAATTAAGTATATAATCCCCCATTTATCGACACCACCTCTCCTGTAATATAAGCGGCTTCGCGAGATGCCAAGAAATTCACCAACGAGGCCACTTCTTCGGGGCGGCCGAATCTGCCGACAGGGATCATCTTTTTTAAATTTGCTTCGTCAAGGTCTTCCGTCATGTCGGTAGCGATAAAGCCGGGAGCCACGGCGTTAACCGTAACCTTTCTCGCCCCCACTTCTTGTGCCAGGGATTTAGTAGCACCTATCAACGCGGCCTTCGCTGCGGAATAATTCACTTGTCCCGGCAGACCTTTTAGTCCAGACAGAGATGCCACGTTGATAATCCTGCCGTAACGATGCGTCAGCATATCTTTCAACACGCGACGCGTAATATAGAAAAAGCCGAAGAGATTGGTGTTTATGACGTCTTGCCAGTCTTCATCCTGCATAAAAATCATCATGGTATCCTTACGGATTCCGGCGTTATTCACCAACACCGAGATGTAGTCTTCCGGATGTGCCTGTTGCCATTTCTCTATTGCAACATCTACAGCCGTTCCGTCTGAGACATCAAACTGAAGAAGTTCTACCCTGCCGCCTTCATCTTCAATCATTTTCTTGGTCTCCAACGCTGCCATCTCATTCGACTTGTAATTGACAATAATAGAAAATCCGTTATATGCCAGTTTTTGGCATATAGCTCTTCCTATTCCGCGGGAGCCACCGGTGACTAATGCGTATTCCATATTACAAATATTTATTGTTTTTCAGATAGTCTGTCACAGCCGCAATATCCTGATATTTAGTAGTATCTTCGATAAACAGTGGCACTAAAGTTCTGACATCGTCATATATTTTTGCCGTAAATTTCGACAATTTCGGTCTAACTTTAAGGCAATCCACGGCCTGGGTCAATGCTATATAATGTATTGCCATAACCTGGAACGCGTTCTCGATAACGCGTTTAGCAAGGATAGCCGAGTTCGTACCCATGCTCACCACGTCCTGATTATCGTTATTATTAGGTATACTGTGGACGCACATAGGATTAGAGAGGGTTTGGCATTCCGCGGTAGTAGAAGTAGCGGTAAACTGCATAGCCTGAATACCATAATTCAGTCCGAGTTCCCCCAAGTTAAGGAATGGGGGCAAGATACCATTGATTTTATCGTGGCACAGATAGTTAAGTTGGCGTTCCATAAGCATAGTGAGCTTAGTGACAGCAATTTTAATTTTATCCATTTCGAAAGAGATATAATCTCCGTGGAAGTTACCGCCATGATAAACGGTTTTGGTATCAATATCCACTATCGGGTTATCATCGACGCCATTAAATTCGTCTACAATAATTTCTTCTGCAAAATCGAGGGCATCAGCCACCGGTCCCAGCACTTGAGGAACACAACGGAGCGAATAATAGGGTTGGACCTTATGGTCGAACATTTTTTCCGAGTGGGGATGATACATTTCGACTTCTCGTTTCAGCAGCAGTTTGCTACCTTCAGACATCTCGCGCATGATAGTGGCGACGGTCATCTGACCCTTATGTCCTTTAAGTTCATTAAGTTCGGGGGCCATAAAATCGTCGTACGATGCAGCTATTTCGTTAATCATAACAGACGCCGCAATAGCATGATGCAGCAGGATCTTTGCATAGATAAGATTGACCAGTCCTACACCGGTCATCATACCTGTGCCATTAGTAAGCGCAAGGCCCTCGCGCACTCTCATCGTAATCGGCTTAAGATTAAGCTCCTTCATCACTTCAGCAGTAGGGCGTTTTTCCCCATGGAAAAACACTTCTCCCTCTCCTATCAATGCCAGCGCCATGTGTGCAAGCTGCACAAGGTCGCCGCTTGCTCCAACGCTGCCATGCTGTGGAATCACAGGATAAACTCCCTTATTAATAAACTCCTGAAGGAGCAACAAGGCCTCGATATTAACTCCTGACTTTCCTTTAAGGAAGGTACTGAGTCGCGACATCATCGCCGCCTTAACATACACTTCACGGAACGGTTCGCCCGCGCCGGTGGAGTGACTTCTAATAATATTGTATTGTAAGGCCTTTAAATTCGAGTCACTGACACGATATTGCGCCATCGGTCCGAAGCCGGTATTAATGCCGTAAATAACCTTATCTTTGGCAAAAGACTCCAGAAAACAATAGCTGTCATTAACTCTCTTTATATCTTCAGGACTTAATTCAAAGCGCTTATTCTCAAACAATACGCTTTCAATCTCCCTTAAATTCATCATGTCGTAAAAGTTTTCTTATATTATATAGTATCAAAATTAATATCAAAAATGACATCAAAGCAAAAATTCTTTTAAATCATGCCTGATATCTGTTTGCGAAAATAACCATTTTTTTTGTTTTTTTTTATGTTTTCCGACAAATAATATTAACAAAAATATTGACCTGATATATTTTTAGCAAAATCACTTAGCATATATAGGGGATTGACTTAAAAAAAGAAAAATATTATAGTTCAAATCACTTAACGAACGCAAATGAAGCATACATTTTATTTATTGAATTAAGCCGAGAAGTATTATACCTTGTCATTTCCTGATTTTGGTTGACTAAAAGTCTTTCTTATCCCTGATAAAAGTTGATTCGATTAATGATTAAAACTTATTTTTGTTTACTTATTTATTTAATAACTGAAAATTGTTTACCAAATGT
>JAQVPY010000150.1 GCA_028701815.1 Bacteroidales bacterium
CTCCCACGATATATTCGTTGAAATAGCCGTTACCGTCGGTTTCATCGTTTTTGTAATAGAAGCTCATCTTAGCTTGGGCGTAGGTATAGGCTATATCTTTTGGTGTTATGAAAGAGAATGAAAATTCTCCGTTTGAGATTGAAACTTATCCTTTATACAGCAGGCTGTTATCAATATAAAAATATTGTATCGGAGCGTTGTCGTTACCGAGGGTATAGGTGAGAGCCGGTTTGTCGTGAACTTCGGGGAAGAGGGTGCCGTTGAAATCGGACAGTATATCTCCGTTGACATCGCAGAGGTGTCCGTTTATTGTGACATGAGAGAAGGCGCTGATGGTATCGTTAGAAATGCCGTCGACGAGTATTTCATCGATATCTACCGAATTGTAGTGAGGGTAATTAAGGGATATTGCAGGGTCTCCGAAGAGGGTATAGGCGGCTGTGTTAAAGACATATTTGCTATATCCTTCGTTTTTAGCCATAGTTGTAATATCTCCGATATTTAGAAACTGTTTGTTGTTTTTTCTGTTAAAGGCATTATTAAAGAATGCGGAGCAGATGACCATATTACCGGGGGCGGAGGTAACTCTGTTGGTAGTAAACATTCCCACAGCGCCGCCCTTACTGTTAAGGAATACCTGTTCGCCTGCTGAAAAAACGGCAGGGTTATCGCAGCGTGCGAATTCGCAGGTGGCTGAGATAAAGAAGGTAAGGCGGTCGTAATTACGCCAGCTGTTGATGTCGGCGATAGCAATCAGCTGTTCGAGAGCGAGTTGTTTTTCGCTGCCGTGTCCGGCATAGCAGGTGATGAGTGAGCCTTGTTCAATGCGGGCGTTGATGACGCTTGTGACTTCAGGGTAACGTTGACCTCCGGCGCTTGATTCCTGGGGGTATGCCCCTGCATATATCTTATTGATATTAAATTCTTTGTGACTGTTGTCTATTATTGATGAGTATATCTCGCAATGTTCGAGGTGATATACTTCTCCGTTATCAGCGTCGTCGGCGATAAAGGTCAGCATATTTTTCCAGTTGCCTGTTTTGCTGCCTCCGCCGGTGGCATAATGAAGGATTTTGTTGACGGCGCTGGTGGCATAATCGACGGTATTGACGGGGATACGACCGATAGCTATATCAAGTTTGTCGCCTTCAGACATCAAGCCTTCGCCGTCGTCGAGAAAACCGAAGAAGTCGTCGGTGGCATAAGAGATGCCGTTATGAAGAGGGGTTGAGTCCTTAGAATTATATATAGGTATGAAGTTCGTATTTGATGGCAGTCTGTCGAGGGGGTCGTAGGAGGCGTCGCCAAACAGCAGGAGGTATTGTGGTTCTTCGCCTTCGTCGGCTCTGTCGTACCACATCTTCATCATATCGCGTATTGCGCAGATATCCTGTTTGCCGGAAGAAAACTCATTGAACACAGTTTCTTTATCAAACATATATGTGGTGAGACCCTGTGCGTTATGGTAATCGTAAAGGAGTTTAGCCTGTTCTTTAAAGTCGGCATAATAGACTATCACCATATCCGGAATCGGCATGCCGTGAATGTTCTGATTGTTTATTTTTCCCTCAAAGGAAACGGCTTTATAATCTGTCGCGTCGTAGCATATAAATTGTCGGAGGGTATCAGTAGGGAAGTCGAAAGTAATGACTCCGGAGGATACGGAGGTTTCAACTTTCAGCGGTTCTACGGGGTTAGTGATATCAAGAACGGTAGCATTTGAGCTTGAACTGATCTTGAAGCGGGCAATCTCGCCGTTGGTATCATCGGGGTGACATCTGAACAGGAGTTGTCCCGAAGAGAACGACAGTTGGCGGTAGGCGTTGATATAGATATATCTGAGCCATGCGGTAGCTGTGCTTTCGGGCTTGTAGAAAGTCATTTGTACCGACAGGTTGTCTGACGACGGAGTAAAAGACACTCTGTCTTTTACTGTTCGGGCGTATAGATTTCCGAGTGTCGACTCGGCGACGACGGCGAGGGTATGTGTCTTATTGAAGTTTCCCAGTGTGACTGAAAGTTGAGATGAGGCAGTATTTTGTCTCGCGGCAAATTCATACGCCATGAAGCCCTGTTTTGAGGTTACAATATTAGGGAAGTTAAAAGAAAACGACTGTGTCGTGGTAGAGGCAAAATTCTCACCGTACCATGGTTTCCCGGATGCGATAGGAGATGTGGAGGCTTTTTCGTGTGCCTGACAGTCCAAAAACTGTGTGAGAGTCGCGGAGGCGGTTCCCGTGACGGGCTCTCTGAAAGAGATTCGTTTACCCTGTCCGGAGCCGTAGGTTAGAAAATATGCCGTCTGTCGGGTGTAGAGGTTCCTGACGAAAAGGAACATGTTGTCGGCAGAGGAGAAAGACCATTCGTCGGGACCGGTTCCGAAAAACACGATATAGTCATTACTGTCGAAGCTGCCGTCATTTTCGCCGGAGACAGTGATAGGAAGCTCATGCAGGTCGTCGTAGCGTGCCACGCCGGCTTTTTCCGGCAGCATCTTACATCCGTTGCCGTAAATCTTTATTGTTCGCGGGTCTATCTTGTCGACTTCTATTCCGAGGTCTTTAAGCTGTTGATAAGAGATCTTGTACATGCCGTCTTCCGACAGAACAAATTTATACCAGTTGCCTGATGCAAGGACAGAAGATGTCTTGGTGCTTTTAACATTTTTGCCGTAGCTGCCAAAATCCTCGGATTCTTTTATCAGAATATAATAAGAGTCGAGTTTCTCATATCCGGCGGTGAGTTCGTTATATCTTATCGGCACTGTTATGCAGCAGAGCTCGGGCTGTTTTTTTGTGTATGAAAAGCGGTGGATGAAGGTAAACTCGTCGGTGATAGCGTCGACTATGCTGTCGGGGATGAGGTCTCTGTTGACAGGAGACACAGCGCCGGCTAAGAAGGATACGTCGATGCGGTTGTGAGCTAACGGGAACTTTTCTATTACTACGGGCATGGAGCCGGTAGTCTCCGTATATGTGGCATTACTGAATTCAAAACGGTTCGGCTGCCACTCTACTTTGTATTGCTGTGAGTAACAGTATACAAATGAAATGAGCAGATATATAATAAAAAGTAGTTTCTTCATCATCAAGAATTAAATTGCAATATTACAATAAAATTAACGAACTTTCTGTTAAAATTATTATAAAAACTTCTTGTGCGAAAAATGATGAATACTCGAGAATTATTTATATTTTTGCCATGCGAAAACAAGAAACGTATGAGAAAGTGTCTTGTGTTGATATTTTTTTTATTCAACTGCATGATTGTTAGTGCACAAGATCCTGCTTTTTCACAGTTTTATGCTTGTCCGCTATATCTCAATCCCGCGTTGGCGGGTAATGTGGAGTGTGGTAGGGCGAGTTGCAATTACCGGAGGCAATGGCCGCAGTTTGGGGCGTTTGATACATATAGTGTGACGTATGATCAGAGTCTGCCGCAGATAAAAAGCGGTTTCGGCGTGCAGATGCTCGCTTTTTTGCCCGGTGAAGTGATAAGAAACTATTACGTCAATGTTTTTTATGCGTATCAGTTAAGGCTTGCGGAGGACATCTATTTGCGGGCAGGAGTTTCCGGGGGGATGAAGATAGATGATGTGGCTGTTGAGAACATATTGTTGCCTGACGGTACGACGGGTACGAGTGAGGGGATGGTTGATTCCATCGCGATCTCTCCCGACTTTAGTGGAGGTCTTTACCTCTCGTTCTTTGATAAATTTTACGGCGGTTTGAGCGTTGCTCACTTCTCCAATACAGTCGATGACCTCGCAATAAAATACACAGTTCACGGCGGCGCGGAGTTTCCCTTGGACAATAACGGCTATTATGCCATTTCTCCAAATTTTCTGTATCAGCATCAGGGAAACTTTAATCAAGTCAACGTGGGAGTATATGCCCTGTTGCGGTGGATTACTCTCGGCGTATGGTATAAGGGTAATTTGCGCGGCGGCGGAGCAGACACCCATGTGATATGTCCCCTCGTCGGACTGGAATGGAGAAATTTTTCTCTCGGATATTCCTACGATGTGAACATCTCCGGAGTCGGCCTTCAGTCGCAAGGCGCTCATGAGATTTCCCTCGCTTGGAACTTCTGCATTTATGTGGAAAAACAAAAAAGAGTGCTCAAAGCAATAAAATCGCCACGTTTTTAGTTATTAGTTATAGATATTGTTTAAAAAAATTGAAAAATACGATGATGAAATCGAAAAGAACAGTTTTATTTTTGTTGATGTTATTAGTTGTAGCAGTGATGTTTCCGAGTTGTAAAGGCAATAGATCCACAGGATCTGCCACCACAGGATGGAAATATAACAGCGCAGAAAACGGCGGTTTTACCGTAGCAAACAATTATAAAGAACAGGTTACAGGTCCCGGCCTCGTTTTTATCGAAGGCGGAACATTCATTATGGGTCAAGTTACCGATAATGTTATGGGCGAATACGATAATACTCCGAGAAGAGTCTCTATCTCCTCTTTTTATATGGATGAAACAGAGGTCGCAAATATCGATTATCTTGAATATATTTACTGGCTGTCGAGAATTTACGGACAGGATCATTATGATATCGTCCGCAATGCTCTCCCTGACACTCTGGTATGGCGCTCAAAATTGGGATATAATGAGCCGATGGTAACAAATTACCTCCGTCACCCCGCATACAGAAATTATCCTGTAGTCGGCGTATCCTGGGTTCAGGCCAGAGATTATTGCCTCTGGCGTTCGGATCGTGTTAATGAACAGCTCCTCGTAAACGCAGGTATCTTGAATCATGACCCCGCTCAAAACAGCGCAGATCATTTCACTACAGCAACATATCTGGCTAATCAATACGTAGGTAACGTTAATAAAAACCTTGTCGACTATAATCCTAATGGAACAGGCGAAAGAGCTGCAAAATGGGAAGACGGTATTTTGTTGCCCAACTACAGACTCCCGACAGAGGCCGAATGGGAATATGCCGCATACGGTCTTATAGGAAATACCTATGCCAATAATGTTACTGGCAAAGATATTGTGGAGGTCATGAAAAGAGGTTATTTTACTACCGACACCTCTTACACGTTGGAAACCGTCTATCACAATGCCCCCC
>JAQVPY010000151.1 GCA_028701815.1 Bacteroidales bacterium
TCTGTGGTAGTGATACCGTTTTGTCCTGACCATTGAGCGTAGTCGAATCCGCCGATAAGGATATCATAGAAATAGTCTTCACCGCGCATAGGTGGAGTCCATGGTTGGTTGATAGTTGACATCCAAGTTACAACAGCGCCGCCATTTTCTTTTTTCAGCCAAGCTTCTGCGAAGCAGTCGCTACTGATGTGGAAAGCTCCATTGACGCAAGCCACGGATGTGATAAATGGGAGTTTATCGCCATTTGTAAGTTGGTTGACATTAGAGTTGTTAAAGCCGGTAGTTACGAAAGATGTTTCTGAACCGTGGCCGCAATAAGCGATAGCAGATGTGCCTGCGTTAATATGAGAAGCGAGAACCGTTGCGCTTGCGCTAGGCTCGTAATTTTGGTTATGGGTAAGATAAGTAAAAATCGGGCTTTCGAGTCTTTCTGTAAAGATTCTCTGAATGTGGGTATAGTCGATTTCGCCATCGTCGCCGGTACCTGCGCCCTGGGAAGAAGCAATACCGGTGTAAGCCTCGTGCCAGTTGGCTTCCATGTTAGGACTTTTTTCGTAGTTGATAGCCTTATTAATCTGAACTGCGAGTTGAGCATCGTCGTTGCAAGAGAAGCGCCCTATTGCGATTTCAGGGAAGTTGTCGGTCCCTACTACGCAGCCCATTTTAGGATCTGTTGGGGCGGAGTCGATAGAGTTATCGGATTTAATATCAGCCCAGTCGCCGACCAATTGAACGTAAAGGATGTTGTTATTTGCGTTATATTGTGACTGAATAAGGGTTTTAACGTTAGTGCCTGTAGCGACGACTTCTTTATGAACGATATAGCCTTTTTCTTTTTTCCATTGGATATAGGGTTCAATACCTGCTTCGTCGCGAGCTGTGGTGATAACGAGTATTTCGCCGAATTGAGCCATTGGGAGGTCGTATTTTGTTTCGTCGAAATTAATAAAAAGACTTTTATACATACCGATAGCTTCTCTAACGGGAGTCGGGTTTTCTTTAAGCAAGGGGTTAGTTGCGACTTCATTATTCGGTGTAAGTCTAACGTTGATATTTGTATAAACGCGGAGTGTATTGGTGGCTGCGTTATATTGGAACGGATAAGCGTAAACAGAAGTACCTCTGACGTCACGAATGATATAAGGTTCTTCGGCTCTTGCTATGTTTCCAGGGTAGTATGAGTTAACTACGGAAGCGGGGTCAATTACATAAGGGATAGTAGCCGGTTCTTGATTTCTATAAATAACGCCACGTGAGGGAACGAGTGGTGAATTTAATAGAATCTCATAATAATTTGAGGATACGACTTCCAAGTCGAAGTTTTTATCAGCAGGAATTTGTATTGCGGTGCCTATAAAAGGAAGTTCTGCCCATCCTTGTTTTTCAGTGACGGTTGAAACGTTGAACATGATTTTGCTAAAAGACTCTCCGTTGAGGATTATGTCTTTAACATTTACATCAGAAGGGTTAATCTCGAAAGAGACCAGATAATTATCGGCCTGTTGAGAAAATTTTGTTTCGTAGCTTTTTGCGAAAATACTGCCGAAACAACACAGTAGAGTTAGAGTTAAAAAAATTTTTTTCATAAAGATATTGTTTGTAATTATTATTACTAATGAATATACTATTCTACAATTAAGTTGCAAAGATATCTAAAAAAAACAAAAAATAACGAGTTGTCCCCGCCTTTCATCGATTTTATAATATTTTCACATTTTTAATAGGTATATTAGGTATTTCTTTATTGAAGGTTTCGACAAGTTTTGTTCTACAGAGTTGCAGTTCATTTTTCAGAGATGGAGAGTCGATGAAGAGGAAGAGGCATTCTTTTTCATATTTCATCTTAGTTGTATGGTTATACAAGTCTTGTCCGGCAATTTTTTCCCATGTATTGCGTATCAGTTCAAGGTAGTATTTATTCTCAATGTTATAAGTTTTGAGGATAAGTTTCAGCAGGTAGTTGACGGAGGATGTGTTGTCCGAGTGAGGGTGAGCGGCGTCAACATAAGTATATTTCTTGCTATTCATGGCTTGTTGCTGGTTGTTTCATAATAAACAATTTTCCTTCTTTGCCTGTTTCTTTGAGCAGGTTACTAACTCTTTCGGAGTTAGTGTCTGTAATAAAGACTTGGCCGAACTTATCGCCGGAGACGAGTTTAATGATATTTGCGACGCGGGAGTCGTCGAGTTTGTCGAAGATATCATCGAGAAGAAGAATCGGTTTTTTTCCTGTATGTTCTTGTATATAATCGAACTGGGCGAATTTCATAGCTATTGTGAACGATTTCTGTTGTCCCTGGGAGGCGTAATTTTTTACGCTGAAGTCGTTGATAAAGAATGCTATGTCGTCTTTATGTGTTCCGACGGTAGTAAATTTTAATATTTTATCTTTTTCAAAATTATTATTCAGGAGGTTGACAAAATCTTCTTTATCGAGTTGGGAAATATAATTTAGTCTGACTTTTTCATGTGGTGAAGAGATGATATCGTAATATTTTTGAAATACGGGGGCGAGTTCAATAAAGAATTTTTTACGTTCGTCATAAATAAATTTGCCTTTGGGTAAGAGTTGTTCGTTTAGTAGTTCGATCAGGGAATAGTCGGAAGAAGAAAAGTTCTCAAGTTGTTTTAGCAGATTATTTCTTTGTTGAACGATTTTGTTATAGGCTATTAGATTTGCAAGATATTCGGCATTAAATTGAGATATGACTACATCGGCATATTTTCTTCGTATATCGCTTCCCATATTTATCAAATCATTATCGTAAGGAGAGATCATAATAAGGGGGTATTTGCCTATATGGTCAGAAAATTTTTTATAAATTTTGTCGTTTAAAGATAGTTGTTTTTTCTGATTTTCCCTTTGGATACAGCTGATGGAGTCTGTGGTATTATTGTTAGTATATTTACCGTGTATAGCGAAGAATTCTTCTCCGTGGCGGATGTTTTTCAGGTCTAAAGTATTAAAATAGCTTTTTGAGAAAGAGAGGTAGTGAATAGCGTCGAGTAAATTAGTTTTACCCACGCCATTATCTCCCGTTAAGCAGTTGAGGTTAGGGGAGAAGTCTTCTTCAAAATCCTCAATATTTTTGAAATTGAATATTTTAATACTGTTGAGAATCATCTTTTCTATTTTCTATAATATTATAAAGTTCTTGATGAATATCCGTTCTAATATTCATCTTAGATATTTTATTATTTGTGGCATCAGGGTTTATTCTATTAGACACAAAGACATAGACGAGGTTATTATCAGGGTCTACCCAGGCATAGCATCCTGTAAATCCGGAATGGCCGAAGCTATGGGGAGAAGCAGATTTGCAAGCAGGGCCGTTTTTTTCGTATTGCAGCATCGGTTTATCGAATCCGCAGGCTTTTCTGTTGTCGTATTCGGGAAACTGAGTGGCAGTGAATTCATCGCAGGTTGTTTCGTTAAAGAAGTTAGTGTTGTTATAGCATCCTTTTTGGAGCAGCATCTGCATTATTATGCCAAGTTCTTTAGCTGTTGAAAACAGGCCTGCGTGACCAGCGACGCCATTCATCATGGCAGCAGTCTGGTCGTGGACATATCCTCTCACCAGTTGTTTTCTAAAAGTATTATCGTTTTCGGTAGGGGCGATGTTTCTTACATCAATTTTTCTTAGAGGGCGATAGGTTGTCCGAGAAAGTCCGAGCGGAGTATAGAAAGTATTTTTAACGAATATGTCGAGGGGGGTAAGGGTCATATTTTCGATGGCTTTGCCAATAAGGACGAATCCGAGGTCGCTATAAGTGCTTTTATTTGCAAGGGCTCCGTCTTTTTCGGAAAGGCGTGGTGAGGTGCAGATAGAGTCGAGAATATGAAGATCGTAGTAAGTTTGAAGATACATATTTTTTGCCACGCATGATGAATAATCTTCCGACACTTTATTTTCATACAGGTTGTGGTCTTTTTCGAGTGCGTCATAGAATCTGATATAGGATATAAGTCCTGCCTGATGAGCCATAGTTTCTCTCAGGATAATATTTTTCTTGTTAGTATTTTTCAGAAATGGCACATAGTCTGACAGCGGGTTATCGATATCGATAATATTTTTATCCCTTAGGTTCATTACGGCGATTGTAGTAGCGGCTATTTTAGTAATGGATGCCACGTCGTAAACCGTAGTATTTTTAACTTCATCAGAATTATTATCATAAGAGAATGTCCCGAAGCATTTGTCGTATATAACGTTACCGTTGTGGATGGCGAATATCTGGCAGCCGGGGTATGCTTTGGCTTTTATGCCTGCTTGGGCCAGGGAGTCTATTATATGGAAGTCGCCGTATTGATATTCTATTTGTTCTTCAGACGGGAAGGAAATGATATGTGACGGGTATACGGTTATGCTGCTCATAGCGGGGAAATCTTCTCCTATGGATACCGGCAGTTGTCCGTCGATTGTGAAAGCGCCGAAGAGGGCTTGTGGGGTTAGTTCAAACACATCTTTTGTGTGTTCATATCCCATCATGATGGCTTTAAAGTTTTTCAGTGCCGATATCTTAGTTGCGAGGTAGGGGCTGCCGAGGATGCATAAGACGGAGTTATCCGTCTCAGACATGTTGTTTATCATAGAGAAAACATCATCGGATATTTTAAAGTTGTTTTTAGTTGAGGTGTATGGAGTTGACACAATTACGACAATTCTATCGAAGTGTTTTTTGCTAATGTCATTATGTATTTTTTTGCATTCGGCTGTTTTAGCTGCGATGTTAACATAAAAGAAGTCGGCCTCACAGTAGTTTCGGAACATATTGGTTATTTCAGGTAAAGAGTCGGTAGAAGCGATGATGCAAGCTGTTGCGATATTGCTATCTAATTTCAGGGGCAGAATATTATCTTTGTTTTTAATGACGGTGATAGCCTGTTGGTAGAGTCTACGTCGAAGGGCTTTATCTTTATTGGAGTTTATGTCTTCGTTGATATTTTCTATCTGTACAGGAGAGTGATGATTCAGTCCCAGGAAATACTTAGCATAGAGTATTAATTATTTTTGAGTTTCGCCTTTTTAGGCTTGATTGGATTAACTTTTGGACAG
>JAQVPY010000152.1 GCA_028701815.1 Bacteroidales bacterium
CACCTCTTCTCTTGGCGATAAACTCAGCTATACTCGCTCGTTTGTGCTTACCTCCTTCGACTCCGGCTATTATGCAATCCCCGGATATGTGTTTAATATTTCATCCGGTAGCGACTCTGCCCTGATAGAATCTAATGCCATCCTCCTGGAAGTACATGGGGTGGCTATAGATACTACCGCCGCTATCAAATCCATCGCACCGATATTGCCCGTGCCGATAACCTTTAAGGAAATACTCGACCAGGCTCCGAAATACGGACTGATCGCTCTAATCGTGCTGGCAATTGCCGCTGCCGTTTATGCCCTTGTGCATTATAAAAAACATAAGAAAATTATCGTTCTGCCGAGCCTTAAACCGACGGTGCCACCAAATAGAACCGCTCTCGATGCCCTCTATGCCCTGGAAAAGAAAAAGTTGTGGCAATGCGGCGAGACCAAAAAGTATTATGCTGAAATTACTGATATCCTTAGGTCTTATATCGCAGGCGCCTTCGGGATTCCTGCCGTGGAAATGATTACCGAGGATATTTTTGTGGATCTCTCGAGAAATGATAAATGCTTGAGAGAGGATAAACTGCTCGCTCAGGAGATATTCTCCCTGTCGGATATGGTTAAATTTGCCAAACGTCCTACCGAGCCGGAAGAAAATCAGGAAGTGCTTAAACAGGCTTACGAGTTTGTTAATCATTCCTGGAATAATATTACAACCGAAGAGAAAGAAGATAAACATGTGGAATAATTTGGACTTTGCAAACCCCGGACTCCTGTATCTGCTACTGCTGATACCTTTGCTGATAACCATCTATGTGCTGCGCTTTAAACATGTATATCCGACCATGCAGATGTCTTCCTCGTCTTTCACGGGAGATAAAAAAGTCGGCTTTAGAAGCGTGCTTATTCATGTACTGTTCGCTGTGGAAATGATAGCCGTGGCTTGTATGATAGTCGCACTGGCACGTCCCCAACATAGTGAAAGCGATAAGATAATGAACGTCGAAGGTATCGATATCGTTATGGCTGTCGACGTGTCCGGAAGTATGTATGCCGAAGACTTCCAGCCTAATCGTCTTGAAGCGGCGAAAAAAGTGGCTATGCAGTTTATCGCAGACAGACCGACAGATAGAATCGGCCTCGTGGTTTTCGCGGGAGAGTCCTTTACCCAATGCCCCCTTACTACCGATCATAACGTTTTAAACGACTTGTTTAAAGATATAAAAATAGGTATGATTGAAGACGGTACTGCTATCGGTAGCGGTATCGCCACATCCGTGTCTCGCCTTAAAGATAGCGACGCTATCAGCAAGGTTATTATCCTGCTGACAGATGGCGTAAATAATACCGGCTCCGTCGACCCTGTGTCTGCTGCCGAAATAGCTAAAACCTTCGGTATAAGAGTCTATACTATTGGCGTCGGTACTAACGGTACCGCCCCGTACCCCGCACAGGATTTCTTCGGAAATAAAGTGTATAAACAGATGGAGGTTACTATCGACGAAGATATGATGCGAAAAGTGGCCTCAATTACCGGCGCTAAATATTACAGGGCAACGGATAATAAATCCCTCGCTAATATTTATGAGGAAATAGATAAATTGGAGAAATCAAGAATAGAAGTTTATGAGTTCGAGAAAAAACAGGAGGAATTCTTCCCGTTTGTGCTTATTGCCCTCCTCCTGATTTGTGCCGATTTTATAGTTAGAAAATGTGTTTTAAGAGTTTTTCCATAATTGCTTATGAGTTTGTTTAGATTTGAAAATCCTGATGTTTTGTATTGGCTTTTCGCTATAATAGCAATAGTGACCATTATTATTGTCGTGGAATTTCGCAGAAAGCAGAAAATTGACAAAATCGGCGATAAGAAAATGGTCGATAGATTGCTGTCAGGTACCTCTGCCAAATTGAGAATTACCAAATATATTCTCTTTGTCTTTGTTTATGTTTTGCTGATAATCGGCCTCGCTAATCCCCAGGTCGGCTCTAAGGTCGAAACTGTCGAAAGAAAAGGCGTCGATCTTGTGGTGGCCCTCGATATATCCAACAGTATGCTCGCTGAAGATATCAAACCCTCTCGCCTCGAAAGAGCAAAACAAGCTATCTCTACCTTGCTGGATAACATGAAAAACGATAGAATAGGACTCGTGGTTTTTGCCGGCAAAGCCTATCAACAACTCCCACTTACATCGGATTATGGCGCCGTGAAACTTATCCTGTCAACAGTTAACCCATCTTTCATTGACGTCCAGGGTACCGCCCTTGCTGACGCTATTGATATCGCAGCATCTTCCTTTAATGAATCCAACCATAGTAAGGCTATTATTGTAATAACCGATGGCGAAAACCATATCGGCGACGCTGTGGCTTCTGCAAAAAAAGCCGCCCAGGCCGGAATTAAAGTTCATACCATCGGAATAGGCCTCCTCGATGGTACCCCTATACCTGTCGTCCAAAACGGAAGAAATATCGGCTATAGAAAAGATAAAAACGGCGCAACCGTGGTTACTAAATTGGACGAGAATACCCTTATTAAAGTCGCTGAAGCCGGCGACGGTTCTTACGTGCGCGCTAATACGGCAAGAGTGGGCCTGAAAAAAATATTCGACGATATCAACAAAATGGATGCTACCGTCTTCGATACTAAAAAAGTTACCGACTATAAAGACGAATTTCAATATTTTGTCGGCGCTGCCCTCCTGCTGTTTGTTATTATGATATTACTGCCTAATAGAACTTATGGACGCTTTAATGTGAATAAACTGCTGAGTAAACATGCTGCCGTCTTCCTGTTCTTACTCCTTCTGCCTGTGATGGCCGTATGCCAAAATCCACGACACGACGCAAGAAGAGGTAACACTTTTATGAAAAAAGGTGACTTCCAAAAAGCTGAGATAAAATACAGAAAAGCCCTCGAAACAGATCCACTATTTATTGAGGCGGAATTTAACCTCGGCAATTCATTGTATGAAGAAGAGAATTATCAGGACGCTGCCATATCCTATATGTCAACCGCCGAAAGAAGTAAGGATAATAAACAAAAAGCCTTGTCTTATTATAACCTCGGTAACTCTATGTATAATACCGAAAAATACCCCGAAGCTCTCGAAGCTTATAAACAGTCGCTGCGACTTGACCCAAATAATAATGATGCCCGATATAATATGCTCATGACTAAAAAGAAACTTGATCAAAACGGACAACAAAATAACAGTAACCGCGACCAGCAAAATCAAGACCAGCAAAATCAGGACCAGCAAAATCAGGACCAGCAGAATCAGGATCAGCAGCAGCAAGATCAGCAGAATCAGGACCAGCAGCAGGATCAGCAGAATCAGGATCAGCAGCAGGGGCAACAGGGGGACGAACAGCAAGGCGAAGAGATGAATATTTCTAAAGAAGATGCGGAAAGAATGCTGGAGGCCATGAAAAGCGATGAGAAGAAAACCCTCATGAAAGTTCAAGAGCAGAAAACGCAGGGGAAGAAAATTAAAATAGATAAGGATTGGTAAAATGTTTCGGAATATGAAATTTAAAATATTGTCAATTTTGGCAGCGCTGATATTTCCCTTTGCTGCTGTTTGTCAGGATATCTCTTTTGCGGCTTCTGCGCCTGATGTGGTACGCTCGGGTGAGAGATTTGCGCTGTCGTATACTGTTAATGCCAACGGGAAAAATTTCAAGGCACCTAACATGAACGGTTTTACCGTTCTTTCGGGTCCCAATACTTCTACAAGTACCAGCTTCCAATTTATCAACGGGAAACGTTCACAGTCGGTTACCCAGACATATTCTTTCTATCTGGTAGGTAATCAGGCCGGAGAGTTTACTATTCCCTCAGCCACTATAGAAGTTGGCAGAGATACATATCAGTCGAATACGGTGACAATACAAATTGTCGCAGCCAATGCGCCAGCCAACGGATCTTCTTCAGGAAACAGTAATTCCGGCAGCAGTTCCGGTCAGACCGGCTCAAGCGGATCGTCTTCGTCCGACAATGTCTTCGTTACTACTACTGTCAACAAGAAAAATGTTTATGTGGGAGAACAGCTTGTGCTGTCGCATAGACTATATACGCAAGTGGAGCTTGCAGGGTTTGGCAACGTAAAATTTCCGGCTTATACGGGATTCTGGAAGGAAGATGTGGAACTGGGTAAAATAGATTTACAGCAGACGGTATATAATGATCAAACCTACTATTCCGATGAGATGCAAAGAAATATTCTTTTTCCACAGCGAGCAGGAGAAATCGTTATCCCACCGTCGGAGATAGAAGTTGTTACCAGAGTTAGAGTGCAGCAGTCTTCGGGTTTTAATGATCCATTTTTCGGCGGGATGTTTTCCTCTTATCAAAATGTTCCTGTGGAATGTAAGACGAAGCCTATTACCGTCACAGTGAAGCCCCTGCCTTCTGAAAATCGTCCGGGTTCTTTTTCAGGTGCCGTCGGCAATTTTACCGTCTCAAGCACTATTGATAAAACTGAACTCAAGGCAAATGAGGCAATTACTGTCAAATACACGGTTAAAGGGACGGGAAATATCAAACTTTTAGATAAACTTAATGTCGCTTTCCCGTCGGATTTTGAAACATACGACCCTAAGGTTACGCAGAATATACAGGTGAATACCAATAATGTGTCGGGTACAAAAACATTTGAATACGTTATTATCCCCAGAAATGCCGGGTCTTTTGTAATAAAAGCCTTCGATTTCTCATATTTCGACCCGTCGAAGAAAGATTATGTGGTTCTTCATTTTCCGGAATATGATATTGAAGTTGAGGAGGCCGATGCTTCGTCTCTGGGGCAAGTGGTGGTGAGTGGAAAGGAAGATGTGGTGTCTCTTGCTGAAGACGTTAAGTTTATTAATGATAATGTTCCCGATTTCTCGAAGCAGGCCAGCATTTTGTTCGCCTCATGGGTGTTCTTTTTACATATAGGTCTGATTATCATTGCTGCCATTGTCGCCATAGTTTTAATTTTGTCTGCCAAAAAACGGAATAATGACATAGAAATGCTTAAACGTAAAAGGGCGGAGTCGGTGTCTATGAAA
>JAQVPY010000153.1 GCA_028701815.1 Bacteroidales bacterium
AAGTATTTTAAGTTGATAAAGCCTCAGTTGTATGCAATCAATTCGCTAGCGGAGCATGCGATATCGAACAACAAGACACTGGTTATGCCGACACAAAGGCCGGCGTCCCGGAATGGTTTTTATGAGTGCTTCAACTATGACGATTTCGAAGCGTCGGCAAAGCGCTATTGTAGCCTGAAACCTTTTCGCTCCACACTTGCCAGATATCTTCCGAGCGGTGTTAAAAAACGCTTTAAAGCGCTGATCAAACGCATTCGCTGAACAGTCGGCAGAACACAAACAACGCTTGCTATTACATAGAATATGGAGGCACAAATCATGCGCATTGTACACGTTGAGGATCTGTTTCTGCCTGATGCAGGATACCAGATTAATATTCTTCCCAAATATCAGGTCAAACAAGGGCACGAGGTTTATATTGTCACTGCCTCTGCTGAATTTAACGACAGTCCGAATAAGCAATTCTTTGGCAACACGAACTGGGAAGAAAGAGATCAGGTCTATACTACGTGTAATGAGGTCAAAATTCTTCGTTTTCCTGTCGCCCGTAAGAAAAAGCTCTTAGGTAGAATCGTTCAATCCCGAGCGCTGTTTGATGGTGTGAAACAGCTTCAGCCGGATGTCGTTTATGTTCATGGTAATGATACATTGACGGCTATGCGGTTTCTCTGGAAAGCCAAAAAGCTAAAGCTTCCGCTTGTTATGGACAGCCACATGGTCGATATGGCATCACACAATCGTTTTGCGTCTCTTTTCCATGCGCTTTACAGGAAATTATTTACACCGATTATTATCAAGTATAATATCCCGGTCATCCGGACACAGAATAGTACTTATGTTGAGCGTGAGCTTGGTATCCCGTTATCGCAGTCCCCTTGGGTATCTGTCGGTTCCGACACGTTGCTGTTTCATCCTGTGACAGTCGAAGAAAAAAGCAGATTGCGCCAGAAGCATCATGTGCCTCAGGATGCTTTTGTAGTGGTGTTCAGTGGAAAACTTGATGCATATCGCGGTGCAACGCTTATGGCAAATGCATTTCGTAAGATTAACGAAATATACACTGGAAGGAAGATTATACTCGTTACCGTTGGATCTGCCGTTGATGATGAAGGAAAGGCAGCTGTCAGCGAATTTGAGAAATTGTCGGGTACCGTCATCATGTTCCCCACGCAGAGGTACGTTGATCTAGCTGAGTTTTATCAGATGGCAGACGTAGCAACTTTCCCTAAATTGTGTTCTCTAAGTTTTTATGATGCGCAGGCGTGCGCGTTACCTATTATTGCGGAGGACAATGATATATCTACAGACCGTCTTAGGTTTGGCAATGGCATTACATATCGACGTGATGATTTAGATGATTATATTGAGGCTATTTTGAAATTTGAATCGTTAACAAAGGAAGATTACACAAGGTATGCAGAAAACGCATTTCGTATAACAACTGAAAGGTACAACTACGCTATATTGGCACAGCAATATACCGATATTATTGAACAGCATGTGCGTGAACACAAAATGAGGGTATGAAATGAAAATTACACATAAGTACACCAATCTATTTGTAACAACAATATGTATATTGAATTGTGTTGGATCAATTGCTTTCTTCTCTCTATACTCTCTTTTCGGATATACGTATACAGGGGCAGAAAATTCGAGCATTTATATTATATATACAGTCGCTGTTTCTCTGATTGCATATTTAATGTTTTTGTTTAGCAAACAGAATAATAGAACACTACTCGCTCTGTTATTACCAATCCTTATAATCTTTTTTTATTTTTTCGACATAATGCTTGGGAAAGCAGGCTCAACATCAGCATATTTTTTCCGCACCTTTTTATTGTGGACATTCCCTGCATACCTTGCTGGTATCTACATTTTTAAACGCAACAATATCCAAGTGCTTATAAAATTACTTGATCCATTTATAATATTATTCACACTTTATATCATTAGGAATGCGATCTTTTTTCTAGGTGGCAACTGGTCAGTTTATACTGCGACAGGCACAACCTATCAACAAGTATCATATGTGGGAGCTTTTACCTTCGGACTAAATCTATTGATGATTATTAATGCGCGCGAATACGAACGATTTAAGTTGTTTCGCGGCAATACATATCAGTTCATTTCATATTGCATGCTCACCATTCAAGCGGGAATGGTTTTTATTGCGGGCGGCAGGGGTGCTTTTATAGAGTTAATAGCGCTTGTTGTATTGTTATTATTGCCATCATTATTTCATCATCGTAAACGTGGGCATTTTTGGAGCTTAGTATTGATCATCGTTGCAGGGTTGTTAATATTTCAACTTCTTGACGATAACTCTGCGTTAGTCAGTGGCATATCTCGCTTAAAAAGAATCTTTTCCATAAGTGAGCTTGCTGATGAATCCCGATATACGCTATACGCAAACGCATTTAATTACATAAAAGAGAATTTCATCTTAGGTTATGGAATATTCGGGCAGTACGAGGTTATCGGTCGAAATGTTCACAATATTTTCCTCGAAATTCTATTAGGCAGCGGAATTATCGGCCTTTTACTTTTTAGTTTACTCTTTCTTGGAGCCTTAAGAAAACATATTTTCTTTAGGAAGATTGATATTACCCACCGCTTTTTTGATGTTTTACTTATTTCCGCACTAGTAAACTTGATGTTCAGCGGAACATGGATTGCGAGCAATCAACTATGGTTCTATCTCGGTTATTTCATTCCATCATCTTATAGTTCATTAAAACAATTGCATAAATCAAAGAACAACACATATACATCGCTGGTTGAAATTAATGATAGTAATAGGAAGCACACTATAAAGCCGGATGGCGAGGTAAATAATGGGTAGTTTAAAGAATTTTATATTGCAAAAGAAAAAAGTTATTTTAGACGTACTTCTGAGCCTTGTTTCATCAGTATTACCAGTTGCCGTACTGCAGTTTTTTATACTACCATGGCTGTCGAAAAGAGTTGTTAATCCAGAAAGTTATGGTTTGATTATCTCGTATATCTCTTTTTGGGGCTTAGTTCCCGCTATGTTGGGTGGTTCGCTCAATAACATTCGTCTAATACATTCGAAAAGCAATCAAGTAGGCAATGCCGAGGGAAACTACAATTTCATATTATGCATACTAGGCGTTTTAACATTTTTTAGTACAATCATCGCTACTTTATATCTAGAACGTTCTATCAATACTTTTGATACTATACTGATAATAATTGCCGTTTGCTTAATGCTAATAAATGATTATTTTATTGTATCATTTAGGCTTGCGTTGAACTATAAAAAGGTATTCTTATATAACTCAATTTTGTCTGCCGGCTATTTTTTCGGTTACGCTCTTTACCTGCTCTGCGGTGCATGGCAGATGATTTATTTGATTTCCTATGCCTGTTCCTTAGTATTCTTGCTTTTACAAACAGATTTATGGAGAGAACCATTCCGTAAAACTAACTTATTTAAGAATATTTTTAATGATACACTTCTGCTTACCGTTTCAAACTTTCTTAACAGAGTACTAAACTATGCAGATAAGTTCTTTTTATTCCCTTTGGTGGGCGGAACAGCTGTTTCTATCATCTATACCGCTACTTTTTTTACAAAAATATTATCATTGCTCATTACCCCGATTAATGGGGTGGTGTTGAGCTATTTAGCCAGAATTAAAAAACGTCCCGACCGTCTGTTTAGTCAAACAATAACTATTGGAACTGGTCTGGCAATTATGGGATACATAATATCTATTATTATTAGCAGGCCGCTGCTTGGCTTACTTTACCCAGCATATGTAAATGAAGCTATGCGTTATATTCCAATTACGGCTGCATCGTCTATGCTCGCAGCCTTCAATACTATGATAAACCCATTTGTACTGCAATATTCCTCAATTAAATGGCAATTACCTATTAACGGAATCACAGCTGTCGCTTATATAGCATTCGCATATTTTCTTTTTAAATTATATGGCTTAACGGGTTTTTGCATTGCATTGGTATTAGGAAGAGTCGTTCGGTTATCAATACTACTAATAGCTTATTATGCCAAGCCCCGAAATCCGGAGAAACTGTCCCGAACTCCGTAGAAAATGAAAGCGACAGCTCCAAGTAATTCTGATAGAATAAAGTTGCAGACAATACACAATCAGAATGACAAAGGAGCTGTCACCATGAAAGTATATCAGCCGAATCGGGAGTCCGTCAATGGAAGTATCGAAATAATCAACAGCGACCTACTGTTAGCAAAAGCACAGAACGGATTGCTGGAACTGTCGGTATCTCTGGGGCTTAAAGTCATGCGCATGATGCTGGAGGAAGATGTCGCTCAATATGCCGGACCAAAGGGCAAGCATAAAACGGCGGGAAGGACAGGCTACCGCCATGGGACAGAGAAAACTACGGTCGTCATGGGAGGGAATAAGGTTCGCACAGATCGTCCCCGGGTGCGCGGCCTTGATGGCGGCGAGCTGCCGTTAGAAACATTGGGGTTGTTTCAAAACGAAGACTCTCTCAATCAGGCAATCTTGACAAAGCTGCTTGCCGGTATAAGCACCCGCAAATATGCCAGTACCGTGGAAGGCGGTGCCGTCGATTCGGCATGCGCCAGTAAGAGCGAGGTCAGCCGGCGGTTTATCGAAGGCATGGACAAGATGATGCAGGAATTCTTCACGCGGAAACTGGATCAGGATTACCCTGTTATGATGATTGACGGCCTGGAGCTTGGAAGGATGACCATACTGGCCGCTATGGGGATAGACAGCGACGGGAAGAAGCGTGTTTTGGGAATCACTGAGGGCGGCTCGGAAAACAGCATAGTTGCTAAAGGTCTTCTTGAAGACCTGATTGACCGTGGACTAAACGCCGACCTTCCCAGACTTTACGTCCTGGACGGAGGCTGTAAAAATCACAATTAGTCAACCCTTAAAATCGACGAAAAGTTGGGACAAGTTAGGACAATTTACTAAAAAAAGAGCCTTTTATTAAATTCAGTTCATTCTGTAAAATAGTGTTTTGCGATTAAGT
>JAQVPY010000154.1 GCA_028701815.1 Bacteroidales bacterium
GACTCTTCTCCAACACTTAGATCAGAACTATTTTGCCACACGTCAACTTTTAATCTCTCCATATTTTCCCTGGCTTCTTCTTCGGATTGATATATTTTCTTCTTATTTAAAGCATCCTGACTTCTTTCTCCAAAAAGAAATTCTGCTCTTTCTTCTCTCTTCATTTTCTTAGCTTTTGCAGAATCATTCGCTAATTCTTCAGGCGTTGGCGTATTCAATGCTTGTGGGGTTGTTTCTTGCAGCGTTGACATATTCACTTGTGGAACCTGAGTGGTTGATATTTGCCTGGAGTAATCTATTTCCCGTTCCGTATCTGGATCTGGATCTCTCCCAATCATTCCGCTCTGTTGCACCACATGGGTAAGTTCATGAGCAAGAAGAAGCCTCCCATCAGAATTATCCGGCTGATATTGTCCACTATTAAAATAAATATCGTTACCATGTGTAAATGCTTTTGCCTGTATATCTCTGCTCATCTGAGCAGCAGGAGCATCAGTGTGTATGCGTACTCCGGTAAAGTCAGCGCCGAAACTGTTTTCCATCTTAGAGCGAAAAGCATCGGGCAAAGAATGACCTCCCCCCCGAGAAACATTCAGCTGAGTTTCCATATCCGAACTTATGCTAACCGGTGCGCCTCCGAAACGTTGTATTGAAGGGTTATTGCCATTTGAAAAGAAGGTATTATCTTTATCATAAGTATTACGCATTATGGCATCAGCCATAAAATCAGCCTCTTGTTCATATACATCATTGGGCTGAGATACTTCCAATTTCGATTGGACTACTGTTCGCTTATCAAAGGACGTATTGTTCCCCGCATCTAAATTCAAAGAAGATGCGTTGGCAGTTAAGGTACGAGATGGATAGCTCAAAGAATAATTGTTAGCAATATCTGTTCTATACGGTACCGACACAGGCGCTTTATTTGATACTTCAGGTCCCATAATTTATAGCTGTTTTGATAAGTCATGATTTCTCCCCCACATTATCAACCGATTGTAATTATTATTTTATGCTTGCAAGATACGAATAAATTACGAAACCAAGGATTTGTATCTACAAAAAATGTCTATATAAAATTATATACCCCCTAATCTATTGTCTTCCCTTCTTTCCAAAATTCTTTCCGAATCCCCGTCATTAAATCGTCGAGAGTGATAATATCACTGTTTCTTCCCATCGTCATCAAAGAACAATACCGGACGACATTAAGTATAGAGCCTCCTGAAATCTCATATTTTTTTGCTATCTCATTTAATTTAATATCAGGCGCAAATGATGTCTTCTTTGAAAAAGTATTACGCCACAACAGTTCTCTTTGTTCGGGATTAGGCATCGAAAAATGAATAACACTTTGGAAACGACGCGTAAAGGCTTCATCCATATTTGATTTCAAATTGGTAGACAATAGTACTAATCCATCATAATCTTCTATCCTCTGAAGCAAATACGAGACCTCTTGATTAGCATAACGATCATGTGCATCTTTAATATTAGTTCGTTTACCGAATAAGGAATCTGCCTCATCGAAAAACAAAATCCAGTCTTTATTTTCTGCTATTTCAAAGACCTTGGAAAGATTCTTCTCTGTTTCTCCAATGTATTTTGATACGATCATTGACAAATCAATACAATATACTTCTTTCCCTGCATATTTTCCTAATAACGAAGCCGTAAAGGTCTTCCCAGTACCTGAAGGACCATAAAATAAAGCTCTATATCCGGGCTTAATTTTCTTACGAAGATCCCATTCATCTAACATTTTATCGCCAAGCTTTATCCATAATTTCAACTCATTTATCTGAGTGACAGTTACCTCATCAAGGACAAGATCTTCCCATTTTTGCTCAGTCTTCAAATATCTGGCAGGAAATTGCGCGGAAAAATCCGGGATATACTGTCTTTCATATATCAATTCCTCTATTAAAGCAGCAGATGGGAATAAAACAGCAGAATATGGAGAATCCTGCTCTTCTTTAAGATTACGCAGAAGCATCTTTTGTGAAAACAACAAATGTTCGTTGAAATAATTAATATAATATAACCTATGTTTGATGCTATCGCCGGCAAGAATAAATAGCAACATTTCAAATGTCGGCATAACGCCCTGATAGCCCTGTCCGGTTGCGCATCCGAATTCCACAAAGCGTTGTCCTGTATTTGTATTTTTAATACTAAAGCAATCAAATAGTTGTGGTTTCAACAAGGGAACAAAAGATAGCATCAAACAAATTCTATCGGGGAATGTCAAATTATTATTCCTTATAAAATCCGGATATTTTCCTTCTCGTCCAATTATGTCAGGTAGCAGAACTTCATCAATAGTTTTATAATTAGTATCTTGATTAAAATAAAGTTTTAATCGCGTTATTATCGTTTCATTGAGCCATTCTAATTCATGACTTATAAAAGTACTGTTAGCTTTTTCTTTCATATTATATAAATTAATCAAAATGAATTATGATTCCATTCAACATATATTAAATAATCATTCCAAGACAAGGAAAGAAGATTAAAGCCCCATGGCATATCTTCCAATAAAATATCTATCGTCTTGCTTTCTACTCGTACAATCCAGTCTTTTTCTGTCTTTTCTACATACCCCCTTCTTTGTATAAAGGTCTCCTGCAAACTCTCAATAGAGATATCATCTAATATTTTCCAGAACTTAATAACTGCTTTCAATAGATTCTCTACCTCAACTTTCTCTTGTTTTCGCATTCTAAATACAGGATTAACAGGAAAATTAACATCTATTCCGCAAATAATTTTATTTAAATTTATCAGATGATCATAAGCAAGACTATGATCCCCCGCCAATAATTGCAATATATGGACTGCTCGCAATCTATGCTTCATTGACCAAAACTTACCGGACTCATCTAAATACCCTAAACGGTCAAAACATGTAGGCAACATCGGCACTAATAAAACAAGTCCCGCATTAAAGACTAATATTCGTTTAAGTTCTTCTGTTTCATCCGACATAGCATAATTACTATTTTGCATTAATCCATCTTCGCTTTTATATTTTTGAAGTAGATGTTGGAGTAATTTTTTATCTCTGTCTTTAACTACTTTTTTCAATCGATTATTCATTGCAGTCTCTTGGGATTTATCTGACAATAAATAGGACTCTTCTTTTTCCCCCGACGACGACCCATGATCTAATCCTGAACGTATCTTTAATGATTTATCAACTTCAGCTGACATGGTGGCTGACCCTGTGGCTGACCTTGGGGACTGAGAATCAGATTCTTGTGTAATGTAATTAGTAACGGATTGGGAATGAAGTTCTTTATATATTGGATCAAAATATCTACAATCTTTAAATAACAAACATTCTCCGAAATATGATAAAAATTGTTTACGTATAGTAGAGGATTGTGTATGAATGACTGTTTTATTATAATAGGTATATATTGCATCCGTTATTTCTTTTAAGACAATCGTATTAGCATTATCCTCGATAAACTTTAATAAGATGTCGCGGAGAACCGCCTCGGTGACTAAATAGGTAAATCTGCTAAATGCATATCTATTGGAAGAGATGGTCTGTATTAACTTATCAAATCGATATTTATCCGAACAAATATCTGATAAGGCTAAGGTCGAAATCCTCGCAATTTTAAATTTCTTCTCTGACGAATAATACCATGGGACGGCAGCATCAGCTATGTATGCGACAAAAACCGGAAAGGCATCTTGTCTGGGAATATCTTCATCTGAAAGCAATCCGCCTGAAATATTTTTATTTATTATTACATCTTTTTCATTGTCTGACTTATTATCCGAAAAAACGCCTTGAAGGTTTGAAAATATTTGTGTACCTTTTTGACTCGCGACCGCCTCATGATCAAATTTGTTAGATATATATTTTCGTATTTCATTTTCCAACATCGTTGAAAATTTATACGCAATATCTTCCGGTGCAACAATGCCCAGATCTAAATCTAAGTTCTCAATACGGATATCATAATGGTTATAACGTTTAACAACGTCTTCTAATGATGGCTGAATATAACTTCTATAATATTGATTACTTATATCTAAAGCGCTTTCCGATGAGGTTTCATCAGAAAAAACTAAATTAAAGGATAACTTATTTACAAGGTCTTCCGACATATATATGTAATCGTTCTTTTTTTATTATTATAATTATTTTGTAAAGGTCAGTATCCCCCTACCGAAACGCTGCGAAGTTTTTGATATCCGGCTCCGCCTTGCTCTTATTCACTACCACACGGATGGCTGTCAGCCGCTGCGGGTCAAAACTGTCGATGTGCTTGTGCCCAATATTGGAACCGGTACAGATAACAGCCCATTCGCCACCGTCAACAGACATTCCTTCAAGAGTATATCCGAGAACTCTCTCACCCTTGGCTATGTTTTCCTGAATGACTACCCTGCTTATTTCTGTCGGCTCGTCAAAAGAAATAGCGATTTCATTACCCCGTCCTGACGTCTGTTTTATAGGAGTACCATAAACTTCTTTTATAGCCTTGCCAAATTCTTCAACACGCTTGACATCTTCTTCCGGCACGAGACCTCTGTCGTCAATGACAAGACCAAGCAGCATATTGGTATTTCTGCCAACACTCGTCTCATATCTCTTCATCATCTCATCAAGAGTGTAAATGAGAGAGTCCTCACCGGCTTTCCAAAACCAGCCGCCCTGAAATGACGACTTATATCTCAAAGTACAATCGGATTCACCCGGGCACCAGAAAGGAGCATCGGGATTGCCATTCATGCCTTCGACAACTAAGGTGCCATCGGAATTAGTCGTGGAATCTGCCGTAGCCCAGCACAAATAAGGAGCCAGACCTACTTCATTACCTACCCAGCGAATGAGGTTGGGATAACCGTAAGGACCCTGAAATGCAATAGCATCAGGCTGAAGCTTTTGAACTAATGAAAGCACATCTGCACCTCCCATGTCCATGGAAAGAAGACCTCCGTCAAACCATATCTCGAACAACTTTCCGTAATTTGTCCATAACTCCGTCAAC
>JAQVPY010000155.1 GCA_028701815.1 Bacteroidales bacterium
TTTTGTCTATGCGCATATCGCTTTCCATGATGAGGCATTATTTTTCTCTGAATGAAATAATTATCGGCACACCGCTAAAGTCGAATAACTCACGAAGCCTGTTCTCTACAAAACGTTTATATGGATCTTTGACGTATTGAGGAAGATTGCAGAAAAATACGAAAATCGGGTATTCAGTCTTCAACTGAGTGATGTACTTAATTTTTACAGTTTTACCCTTATACATAGGCGGGGGTGTCTCCTTCAAAATGGGGAGCAACACCTCGTTGAGTTTTGATGTAGGTATCTTCTTTATCCTGTTGTTGTACACATTTACAGCTGTTTCAATAACGTTATAGATACGCATCTTGTTAATTACGGAGGTAAATATGATGGGGACATCAGTAAATGGGGCGATTCTCTTTTGGATGAGCTCTTTGTATCTTAAATGGGTATTGGGAGTCTTTTCAATCAGATCCCATTTATTGACGACGATTACAATGCCTTTGTAGTTGCGTTGTGCAAGTGCAAAAATATTTAAGTCCTGGCTCTCAATGCCTTGTGTGGCGTCCATCATAACGATACAGACATCACTGTTTTCAATGGTTCTAATAGAACGCATCACCGAGTAAAACTCGATGTCTTCTTCTACTTTAGCCTTTTTTCTTACGCCTGCAGTATCCACCAGATAGAAGTCGAAGCCGAAATTATTATAACGGGTGTATATTGAATCTCTTGTGGTGCCGGCTACGGGGGTAACTATATTGCGGTCTGTTCCGAGGAATGCGTTTACAATGGAGGATTTACCTACGTTAGGGCGTCCGACAACGGCGAAGCGGGGTAGGGTGATCTCCTCCGGAGCATCGTTGACGTTAAAATGTTTTACTATCTCGTCGAGCAGTTCTCCTGTACCGGAACCTGTCATTGAGGAAATAGGGAACAACTCTCCGAGCCCGAGAGAATAAAACTCCCCCGTGTCGTAATATTTGGCTGGGGTGTCCATCTTGTTGCAGGCGACAATTACAGGCTTTTTACATTTACGAAGGATAGACGCCATATCTTCATCCATGGGGTTTAGTCCTTCTATTAAATCCATCATAAAGAGGATAACATCGGCTTCTTCTATGGCAAGGTGTACCTGTTTGGCTATCTCTGCCTGAAATACGTCCTCGGAGTCTATAACATATCCGCCGGTGTCTATTACAGAGAATTTAATGCCATTCCATTCGGAGGTGCCGTAATGTCTGTCCCTTGTCACCCCACTTTGCGAGTCGACAATAGCTTTCCGCTCTCCGATTAATCTGTTGAAAAGAGTAGATTTTCCTACATTAGGTCTGCCAACAATGGCTAAAATGTTTGACATAATTCTTGATTTTATTCGTAACCGAGTTGTTTTAATTTCATATCATCATCCCGCCAGTCCTTCATGACTTTAACGAATAGTTCGAGATAAACTTGTTTTCCAACGAATTCCTCGATGTCTTTTCGTGACTCTATCCCCAATCGTTTTAAGGCAGAGCCTCCCTTTCCTATCAGTATAGCCTTTTGTGATTCCCTCGAGACATAGATGATGGCTCTGATCTTATCTATTTTAGGCGTTTCTGTGTAGCTGTCGACATAAACTTCACATGAGTAGGGGATTTCTTGCTTGTAGTTCAGTAATATCTTCTCGCGAATTATCTCGCTGACAAAAAATCTTGTCGGCTTGTCTGTCAGGTCGTCCTTAGGGAAAAAAGGCTCCCCTTCCGGTAATAATTCTATTATTTCGTCGATGATGGCTTCCAAGTTGAATTTATGAGCAGCGGAAACGGGTATTATGGGAGCGTCAGGAAAAATGGCCTTCCATTTGTCGATGTGCTCGTATGCTGTCGCCTGATCGGTGAGATCAATCTTATTGATAGGAATAATAACTTTTGCCCCCGATTGTTTGATTTTCTCAATGACCTTCTCATCGAAATCTTCGTCATTGGTCACATCTATTATTAACAGGAAAATATCAGCATCAATAAAAGCGCCTTCTACAAAATTCATCATTGCTTCCTGCAATTTGTAGGCGGGATTTTTTATCAGTCCTGGCGTGTCTGAATATACAATCTGAAAATTCTCGCCGTTGACGATACCCATAATTCTGTGACGGGTTGTTTGCGCTTTCGATGTGGCGATAGCTAATTTCTCTCCTACAAGGGCATTCATAAGCGTCGACTTGCCTGCATTAGGCTTGCCAACAATATTGACAAATCCTGCTTTGTGTTGTTGGGCTTCCATTATAAATAAATAGATTTTAACAAAAAAAAAGGGCGATTAATTTCGCCCCCGTTAGGTAGCGGGGAACGGACTCGAACCATTGACCTTTGGGTTATGAGCCCAACGAGCTACCACTGCTCCACCCCGCACTATTTTGAAATGCAAAGATAGTACTTTTTTTTGAATTATATCAAAAAATCAAATATTTTTGCAAAAAACATGAAACAGATAGTCCATAATAAAAATAATAACAAATGGTTCTCTGGAAGGGTGTTGCGTTTTATTACGCAATATTCTATTATTCAACAAGATGAACCTGTGTGCGTGGGTTTGTCCGGCGGTGTCGACAGCATGACGTTGCTTTTTGTCCTTGAGTATATCAGACGTTTTTCTGCTCTAAAATTTGATCTTTCGGCTATCCATGTTCAGGTTTATGCCAAAAATGATCCCACAATATTACAGGATTATTGCGAAGCGTTAGGGGTAAAATTCTATGATATATCGATAAAAAAGACAGATCTTCCGGTTCCCGACAAGGGGATATGTTATACTTGCTCGAAATTGAAGAAAGGAGCTATGATAGAATTTTTGAAAGAGAAGGGGATAAATAAAGTTGCTTTTGGACATCATGCCGATGATCTTGCAGAGACGTTTCTGATGAATATCGATTATCATCATATTGTTGAGACTTTGAAGCCTGTGACATATCTTGATAAAAATGATTTCACAGTCGTCCGTCCGCTACTCTGTATGACTAAAAAAGAGATTATCCGTGTTCATAAGTATTTTGAATTACCTAAAGCGGATTATATATGCGATTTCGAGGAGAAAAATCGACGCGAAGTTTTTCGTGAGATTCTATCGGATATCGATGATAAGTTGCCGGGGTTCAGTAGCAGGGTGGCGGAATCGTTTCTTAAATTCGACTAACTTTCCATCTGTCCGAATTTATTTACACCTTTAATAATTGTTGTTAGCTGTTTCAAGTGTCTATTTTCTGAGCTCAAAGTTTTGGCCCAAATAAACCTTTCTTACCATTTCGTCTTTGGCGAGGTCTTCAGCTGTACCTGATTTAAGCAGTTTTCCTTCAAACATCAGGTAAGCTCTATCTGTGATACTTAACGTTTCATGCACATTATGATCAGTGATAAGAACTCCGATATTTTTATCTTTCAGCTGTATTACGATACGTTGAATATCTTCGACGGCGATGGGGTCTACGCCGGCAAACGGCTCATCGAGAAGAATAAACTTCGGGTCTACGGCGAGGGCTCTGGCAATTTCAGTCCTTCTGCGCTCTCCTCCTGAAAGGGATATGCCTTTGGTCTTACGTACATGCCTTAAGCCAAACTCTGTGAGAAGCGATTCCAACTTTTTCTGTCGCTGCGGTTTGGTTAATTCGGTAAACTCTAAAATGGAATATATGTTGTCTTCTACACTCATCTGTCTGAATACCGACACTTCCTGCGGAAGGTAACCGATGCCCAACTTAGCCCTTTTGTACATGGGCAGTTCTGTTATGTCTGTGTCGTCAAGATAAATGTTACCTGATAGCGGTTTAATCAGTCCGACAATCATATAAAAAGTGGTGGTCTTGCCTGCGCCGTTGGGGCCGAGGAGACCGACTATGCTGCCTTGTTCGACCTCTACCGAGATATGGTCGACGACGGTCCGCTTTTTATACTCTTTTACTATGTTGTCGGTGCGAAGAATCATTATTTTTCCATTAATTGTTCTACGATATAATCCTGCGTAATCCCTTCGGCTTCGGCTTTGTAGTTTTTGACAATTCTGTGACGTAAAATTGCTTTAGCAACAGCATTGATGTCTTCGAAATCGGGTGAGAACTTGCCATTTACGGCCGCATGACATTTTGCACCAAGAATAAGGTTCTGTGAAGCTCTCGGGCCGGCTCCCCATGAGAGGTATTTATTTACAACTTCCGGAGCTGTTGCACTGAAAGGACGCGTTTTTGCTGCAATGGATACGGCATATCTGAATACGTTGTCGGGAACGGGTAACAGCCTTACCAGGTTTTGGTATTTCAGGATCTCTTCTCTCGACATAACTATATCGGTTGACGGTACTTCATTAGCTGTGGTTTTCTTGATGATGTCGACCTCTTCTTCAAAAGAAGGGTAGTCGAGAATGATGTTAAACATAAACCTGTCGAGCTGAGCTTCGGGCAACGGATAGGTGCCTTCCTGTTCAATGGGGTTTTGTGTCGCAAGAACAAAAAACGGCTCGTCGAGAATATGTGTCTCCGTACCGATGGTTACCGACTTCTCTTGCATGGCTTCCAATAGCGCAGACTGTGTTTTGGGAGGTGTTCTGTTGATTTCGTCGGCGAGAATGATATTTGAAAAAATAGGACCTTTGACAAGTTTAAAATCCCTGTTTTTGTCGAGAATTTCTGCACCTACTATGTCGGAGGGCATAAGGTCGGGCGTAAATTGAATTCTGCTGAACGATAAATTAAGAGATTTTGCTATCGTGCTCACTAATAATGTCTTCGCAAGTCCGGGGACACCAATCAGCAAAGCATGTCCTTTGCTGAATATTGCTATTAGCACGTCGTCAATAACTTTTTCCTGTCCGACGATAGTTTTGCCTATTTCAATTTTAAGCCTTTTATTGGCTTCAACGAAGTTGTTAAAATCTTCAATATGATCTTCTCTTTTTTCCATTGTCTATTTCATCCATTTTTTTAGGATATCACAATCCAGATAATCATCTTTTATAATAATATAAGTTTTGGCCGCTTTAGTCTTAATCCATTTGGC
>JAQVPY010000156.1 GCA_028701815.1 Bacteroidales bacterium
ATAGAGTTGTTTCCACCACTCAGAAACATAAGTCAGATGTCTGAGGTAGTTTACGAACACTTCAACGTTGTAATTTAAAGCGTAGAGACAATAGCGCAACACTGCGTATTGTACTGCCACGTTATCGCTGTCGCTGCATAAAGCCTGCATATCTTTAGCCCCCTTTATCAGTTCTTTGATATCGTAGCCTGCAAAAGCGATAGGAAGCAGTCCCACAGGGGTAAGAACGGAATATCTGCCGCCGACATTATCGGGGATAACAAAAGTGGCGTAACCGGCAGTTTTAGCCATGTCGTGTAAAGTGCCCTTGTTGGCATCAGTTATGGCGATTATTCTTTTAGCGGCTTCTTCAGCTCCGTATTTTCTTTCCAGATGCTGTTTAATGATTCTAAAGGCAATAGCCGGTTCAGTAGTTGTCCCCGATTTGGAGATCACTATTATGGCGTAGTCGGAAGCATCCAAATCGTTTAGCAGGTTATGCAGATAGGCCCCGTTAAGATTTTGTCCCGCAAAAATTACTTCACAGGCGGGCTTATTTTCTTCCTTGAGCGCTTCAATCACGGCTTTTGCACCGAGGTAAGAGCCGCCGATACCGATGGCTACTATTTTTTGAGCTTTATTACGAAGGCGGGCGACTTCATTATATATGGAGTTGATTTCATCTTCTGAGATGTCGTCGGGAAGGCTGAGCCATCCTAAAAAATCATTGCCGAGACCGGCCTTTTGGGTGAGTGTTTTGTAGGCAGAGAGGACTTCTTCTGATACAATATCATAAAGTTTTTCAGGTATTGTGCCGATGACTTTGTCTGAGTTTAACGAAATGTTTTTCATAAGACTAAAAATTAGATATGCAAAAGTATAAAAAAAAAGAGACACCAAGGGGATTGGTGTCTCTTAAGTATCCGGTTGCCTGTTAATAGGGGTAAATATATACACACATTATTTTAGGAACTATAAGGAAGGGACGTATAGGCTTCCGGACACCTTTGTAAATACAAAAAAAAGAACTATGCAAATATACAAACTTTTTTATAACTGACAATGTTTTTTTACAAAAATTGTCGTAAAAAGCACCCATTTTGTCGATGGATATCTTAAAAAATTATAAAAATGCATAAAAGCACCTTTTAGTTAAAAAAAGCGGCTTTTAGAGGTCGCGAAGGGCGCTCTTTTTCGCGCCATAAAAATCCTTCCAACTGTTCTTTATCTTTTGTCGTTTTTTCTTCGGGCAATAATTCAGAAGTAGGTTCTTTTAGGTAGAGCAGTTCAGAGATATCTTTATTTTCAAATAAAATTTTTGCGTCGGAGGAGGCAATGTTATATGGTCCTATCAAAGTTCCGTCTTCTTCTCTCAAGAAGTAAATAGTTTGGGCATTGCCGCCAATATTAATATAATTGATATTTTCCTCATTAAAGAAGATATCTATTACATTCCCCTTAAACTGATTGAAAGCGCCGAGGGAGTCTTCTTCGACGATAAAGCCATTTGCGCTTGCAGTTATCTTTTCCAGCGATTTGTTTTTTATAAAAAAGCTCATTGAGTCGCCGGTTATCTGATTTGAGTTTGCCCACAGCGCCGGTGCGTAATACATTTTAGCGGTGGAGTCTTGTGCAATGTATATTGCGGAATCGCATACAGCCTGATAGTCTGCGTTGAATGTTCTTGTTTTTTTGTAGGCATATAAGAATTTTACCTCTTCTTTTGTATTATCAAACTCGGCCCTTAGGGTATCTGCGAAGACGAAGACGGTATCAGTATCTTTTATCAGTCGAGCCGTTGCGCTGTCGGAGATGAAAGCATATTCTTTATTCTTGTTGTATTCGAGATATTCCGACCAGGATTTTGCGTTATGGGTGGTATCAATAACTATGACATTTCTGTATGCCTCAGCGTATTTGAGGCTATCGTCGTAAAAGAGGCTATCGCTGTAAAGCAGGTATTCATTATAGCAGATATTTACATTAGTCGACAAGAAGGATTGTTTGTTTTTTGTGTCATAGTGTCCATTCTCGCAGTAGAGCGTATTGGTTTTGTTATACAGTGTTGTTTTGTTGACCACATCAGCTTTTTCTGTAATACAATTATAATAGACGGTGTCGGAGACGAGCAGGTAATCGGGATTATTTATGTTTACGTTATGAAAAAAATTCAGGTTTTTATTTTTCAGGTAGTAATAGCCGCGGTCGCTGACTAATATTTTATCTCCGTTTTCGATAGTGGCTCCGGTTTGGTAGTAAGCCATTTGAATATTTCGGTCGAAGAAGAGGATGTCGGTATTCATGACAGTAGTCGGGTCGACGAGTTTTACGCTATCGTGGACTTCAGCTATTTTAGTGTTCCCGTTATAAATAAGGTATTTACCGAAAAGATGAATAGTGTCATTCTCAATCATCTCGATATGACCGAAGGCCTCCAAATCGTTTCTATCCTTGTTGAGATAAGCGCTGTCGCAATAAAGATAGGCGGATTCGTGCTTAAGCGCTACGTTACCGATAAGAATTTGAATGTTTTGGTATTTGGTCTTATTAAACTTTGCGATGTCAGCATCGAGCAGCTCAATTTCAATAGTGGATTGGCAGATTCCCGAGCAGCACCAAAAAATTGTCAGAAGAGGCAATATTTTCCAAAAGGTTCTCATTTTATTATGAAGCGAGAGATGTCGTTCCACATAGCTAAAGCGAATAAGGCGAGGATAAGAATCATACCCACTGTCTGAGCATATTCGAGGAATTTATCGCTCGGTTTTCTGCCGGTTATCATTTCCACGAGAACAAATAGTACGTGGCCTCCGTCGAGCCCCGGGATAGGAATAATATTCATTATAGCGAGGATAATGGAGATAAAGGCCGTAAGTGTCCAGAACGATTGCCAATCCCACGTGCCGGGGAAGATACTGCCAATGGTGATAAAGCTTCCTACCGATTCATAAGCCTTCACCTGTGGGTTAAAAAGAAGTTTCAACTGCTTCAGGTAGCTGCCGATGCTGGTGAAAGCCTTCGCACAACCGGCAGGGATAGCCTGCCAGACAGTATAGCTCTTTTCTGCAAAGTCGAATACGCCTGCTGCTGTCACATACACGCCTATCGTGCCATCTTCTCCGATGACAACAGGATATTGAAGGGTGTCGTTATCTCTTACTACGGAGATATCTACCTCCTGATTTTTATAAGCGGGTATTGCATCTTTAAATTCGTCGAAGAATTCCGTCTCTTTATCGCCGATTCCGATAATCTTGTCGTTTACCTGCAGCCCTGCATTTTGAGCGGGCGAGTTCTCACCAAAGGCGCCAACATAAAAAGGTATTCGGGGACTGATGAAAGAGCCTTTGGCGTTAATAAGTTTTCCTATCATCTCGTCTGTAACGGGAAGATCGATTTTTTTGCCGTCTCTTTCTACCTGGATTGTTTTTACATCATTAAGCAGCAACTCCTCCGGAATTTTGTAGAAGGATTCAACTACTTCATTGTCTAAGGAAAGAATTTTATCGCCGTTACGTAAACCAAGTTCATAGCCGAGGGAATCTACGGTGATGCCGTATTTGACATTTTGAGTTGGAAGGTACGTTTCTCCGTAATGTGCTATTAAACAGATATATATAACTATAGCCGTAAGGATATTCATAATAACTCCTCCGAGCATTATTATCAGTCGCTGCCATGCAGGTTTCGACCTGAACTCGTAGGGTTGTGGGGGCTGTTTCATCTGTTCTGTATCCATCGATTCGTCAATCATGCCGGATATTTTTACGTATCCGCCGAGGGGTATCCATCCGATACCGTATTCTGTTTCGCCTATTTTAAATTTGCATAGTGAAAACCACGGGTTAAAGAACAGATAGAATTTCTCAACTCGTGCTCCGAATATTTTAGCCGTGATAAAATGGCCGAACTCATGAAGGATTACGAGGATGGAAAGGCAGAGAAGAAGTTGAACTATTTTTATGAATATTTCCATTATGTTATATGTTATATTAGGGTTGCAAAGTTAATTATTTTTCTTATATCTCTTTCTCGTTTCACTGTCGATTTCAAGAATTTCCTCGAAAGACGGGTTGGCGATGACGTCATGTGCGTTCATGGCTGTGCGTACAGTGTCCGGGATATCAAGAAATCCGATCTTTTTAGCGAGAAAGTCATAGACGGCTACTTCATTAGCGGCGTTCAGAACAGTAGTCATGGAACCGCCGATGGCAATAGCCTGTTTTGCAAGGTCGATGCACTCAAAAGTTGCGTTATCGGCCTTTTCGAAGGTTAAGCAGGGATATAGAGCAAAGTCGAAACGTTTATTTGGAGAATTCTGTCGTAGCGGATATGTCATGGCATATTGAATAGGTATCTTCATCGACGGGAAGCCCATTTGACCTTTAATGGAGCCGTCTTCAAATTCTACCATTGAATGGATGACGGACTGAGGGTGGACGACTACTTCGATTTGATCCACATCTACGTTAAACAGCAGTTTGGCTTCAATGATCTCGAAGCCCTTGTTCATAAGGGTTGATGAGTCGATGGTGATTTTGGCACCCATGTTCCATGTCGGGTGTTTAAGAGCCATTTCAGGGGTAACGGTTTTAAGGAAGTCGATGTCTTTTCCTCTAAACGGGCCGCCTGAAGCAGTGAGCAGAATTCGATGTATTCTGTTGAACGATTCGCCTTGCAGACATTGAAAGATGGCAGAATGCTCGGAATCTATCGGTATCAGTGGCACATGATGCTGAGCGGCGAGTTTCATGATAGCATTGCCGCCGACTACAAGACTTTCTTTGTTGGCAAGGGCTATCGGCTTCTCTTTTAATATGGTATAATATGTACGGGCAAATCCTGCGAATCCCGTAATAGCCTGTACCATCGAGTCGAATTCGGCGACATCACAGGCATGATTTACGGCATCGGTACCGGCAAATACCTTAA
>JAQVPY010000157.1 GCA_028701815.1 Bacteroidales bacterium
CCTGAAAAATTGTTTGATACCAACTGGTTCGCCCTGAAAAATTTTCACGGTTTCTGGTACACCGATGCTGACGTCCTCGAAAAATATCTCCATTTTAGAAGAAATGTCTCCTGTGACGACTATTTTAAATATATCAGAACGCAAATCCCATGGTATTTCAGGTTGGCTAAAATAGTCTCACCGATATTGATGAAAGTGTTTATGAAAACTATCGCATCTAACAAGGAAACGGGTACGCTCGGATGGATCAAGACAAGGAATAAAGAGAAAATTGAGACTTATTTCGGCTCGCTTGATGCATGGCAAAATATTCCTTCGTGGCATGACCTCGACAGAAGTCACCCATCGGAAAAATATACCTGTCTCGACCATGGCTACGACGAATCAAAACCATTGTCCGAGATCACTATCGAAGATCTGCGCGCCGTGGCATCTTTTAGAAATGGGAAACTACTCTCTGATTACTTTACTCCGGGCGATGTTACCACCGTTTTACAGTGGGAGACAGATGACGGAAAACAGTTTTCGGCTTCTCCCGTGCTCGTATTGCTTGGCGGCTATTTTGGCACTTGGTAGATCTTATTATTATAATTATCTTTGCAAGTTAACATGTTATATAATTTGAGTTTTTGATAAGATGAAACGAAACATATTCAAAGAAATACTGCCTTTTGCAGTGGCAATCGTAATCTTTATTGTCCTGGCAGTGATTTATTGTTTTCCCGTTATTGATGGAAAAGTGGTATATCAACCCGATATCATGAATTTTAAGGGAATGAGCAAAGAGGTCGTCGATTTTAGAGAACAGACGGGCGAAGAGGCCTATTGGACAAATTCCATGTTCTCGGGTATGCCGGCGTATCAAATCTCTGCTAAACCGCCGTCATCAAAATGGCTGCAGCCCATATCGGTGCTGTTCCATACGGGATTCCATGGTGCCATTGCTATCATCCTTGGCTATTTTATCGGATTCTTTGTGCTTATGCGCTCGTTTAAAGTCAATAAATGGCTGAGCATTGTCGGCGCTATCGCCATTTCGCTCTCATCATACTTCTTTATCATTATCGCTGCCGGACATAATTCCAAGGCGGAGACTATAGCGTTTATGGCTCCCGTCCTCGCCGGCTTTGTCCTTATGTTCAGGAAAAAATACCTGTGGGGAGTCCCCCTGACCATGCTGTTTACTGCAATAGGCTTGATGCGCCACCCACAGATGTCGTATTATTATTTTATGGTGATCGGAGTTTTTGCTGTCGCCGAATTGTGTACACATATCAAAGAAAAACGGCTCAAAGATTATTTTATAGCCCTGCTGTTGTTTTGCGCTGCCGTAGGCATAGGCGCAGGTACTGGCTACGGGAAATATAAAGCTAATAATGAATATCTCGCGGAGACAATGCGAGGCGGTCATTCCGAAATAGAAAAAAATGATGAACAAAAAGATAATGCGAAAGGTCTCAGCCTCGAATATGCTACGCAGTGGAGTTATGGTCTTGGAGAGACAATGACTCTTATGATCCCTGATTTTTATGGCGGATCCAGCAGCTATAGCGTTGGAACGGATTCAGATATCTATAAACAACTCGTCACCAACGGAGTACCAAAACGATCCGCAAAGGAATTCTGCTCTGCTATACCCTTATATTGGGGAGATCAACCGTTTACATCCGGTCCCGTATATGTGGGTGCTATCATCTGCTTCCTGTTTGTTCTGGGATTGTTTATCGTGAAAGGCCCTTATAAATGGGCGATACTGTTCGCAACAATCATGTCGATACTCCTCGCATGGGGACATAATTTTATGGGTTTTACCAAGTTTTTCTTCGACTATTTCCCGATGTATGACAAGTTTAGAGCAGTGTCTTCCATCCTTGTTGTTGCCGAAGTGATGATGCCTCTTTTGGCAGTGCTCGCTATTAAAGAGATTATGGATAAAAAAACCGATAAAAAGGCTGTTCTTAAATCCATTTATATCTCTACGGCTGTCACCGCCGGAATATGTCTCTTCTTTGCCCTCTTCGGAAAGAATATGATGAGCTTTAATTCCGTTAATGATGCCCAGATGTTTGCCCAACTTCCCGACTGGCTCTCTCAGGCTATCGTCGCCGAAAGAGCGAACGTGTTTACTCATGACGCCTACAGATCGATGTTGTTTATTTTGCTTGGCGCAATGACCGTTTGGCTCCTGGCAAATGAAAAGTTAAAATCAGGTATCTTTATCCCAATTATTGGCGTACTTATCCTTTTGGATATGTGGCCGGTTGACAAGAGATTTTTTAATGACGACAATTTCGTGTCTAAGAAAGAACAGGCTCAGTACTTTAAGAAGCTGCCTTACGAAGAAAAGCTGCTGCAGGATCCTGATCCGAATTTCAGAGTGCTGAATCTTACAACAAATACCTTCAATGACGCAAGAACGTCATATTATCTTAAATCTATTGGCGGTTACCACGGCGCAAAATTACGCCGCTATCAGGATCTAATAGACCAGCATATCTCGAAGAATAATTTTGACGTGCTGAACATGCTCAATATGAAGTATGTGATAGTTAAAGACGGTAAGGGTGGCGCTATGGCACAATATAACTCCGAAGCATTTGGCAATTGCTGGTTTGTGGATACTCTCCTCGTCGTGGATACACCTCTTGAAGAGAGTGATGCTCTCAATGTTATCGATCTTAAGACTACCGCTGCCGCAGACGCCAAATTCTCACCGATGTTCGTAGACCTTGTTACGCCGCAGGATTCAACGGCAAGTATAAAATTGACTTCTTATGCGCCGAATGAACTTGTTTACGGCTCAGTGTCTTCAATAGATAAAACAGCTGTGTTCTCGGAGATATATTATCCATTCGGCTGGAAAGCTTATATTGACGGACAGCCCGTTGAACATTTCAGAGTCAATTATGTGCTGCGTGCACTGAATGTCCCGGCAGGACAGCATGAGGTGGTCTTTAAATTCCTTCCGGATTCTATAATTAAAGGCGACAAAGTCTCCATGTGCTTTGTTATCTTGATGTATCTTATTGTTATCGGCGCAATTATTTATCCTTTCATCGTCTCAAGAAAAAAATAAAAAACGATGGGTATAGTCGTTCGTCAGAGTATAAAAGGCACTCTCGTTACCTATATCGGCGCTATAATCGGCGCTCTTACAACATTTTGTGTCGTAACGCGAGTGTTGACTGCGGAGCAACTCGGACTTACGCGTGTTCTTGTAGAGGCGGGGACTATCCTCGCAGGATTGTCGCAGCTCGGAACTAACTTATCCATCATCAGATATTACCCGTATTTTAAAGATGAGAGTAAAAAAGACCACGGCTTTTTCTTTTGGACGTTGGTGGTTCCGTTTATCGGCTTTCTCATTTATTCTCTCATATTCGTATTATTGAAAGGCCCTATATGTAATTATTTCCTCGAAAAATCGGCGCTGTTTGTTGACTATTATCAGTTTATCTTTCCGCTGGGATTTTTCATGCTTTATATGGCAGTATTCGAATCCAACGCGAATGTGCTGATGCGAATAGTGGTGCCTCGTTTTGTGAGAGAGATCCTTGTGCGACTGCTTACACTTGCCGCTTATTTCCTATATTCTTTCAATGTTGTCGATTTTACCGGCTTTATCGTCATCTTCTGTCTCGTATATGCCCTCGCTACAATAGTTGATATCGTATATCTTTTCATGCTAAAAAGAGTGTCGTTAAAACCCGATTGGAAATATATATCCAAAGATCTGCGCAGAAATTATTTGAGCTATACGGGTTTTATGGTCGTTTCGGCACTTGCCGGTACTATAACACCGTCCATTAATACATTTTTCGTCTCCGGAAAGATGGGACTGCATTTTACGGGTATCTTTACAATAGCCATCTTGATGGTCGGACTGATAGAAATGCCTTATCGTTCTCTTGGCGCCATAACGCGACCTCAGGTGTCGCAGGCTATGAGGGATAACAATATCGCGCTGGCAAATAAATTATGTAAGAGTGTGGCCCTGCATCAGTTCTTATGCGGCTTGTTCGTACTGTTTTTAATATGGATCAATATCGATTTCGTCTTTAAGATTATCCCTAACGGCGACGTTTATGCACCGGCTAAATGGGTGTTTTTTATCCTCGGCATGGCAAAGATAGTTTATACGTCTTTAGGTATCAATGTTATTGCTATCGGGTTTTCAAAATATTATTATTACTCGCTGCTATTTACAGTGTTACTTACCGCAGCGGCAATCATCCTAAATATTTTGTTTATTCCGTTGTGGAATATGGAAGGTGCCGCCATAGCTTCCCTTACATCATATATAATTTATTTTATACCTTTTTTGTTGCTGATTTATCATAAGATAGGGATACAGTCGTTCTCCATGAATCAGCTAAAAGTGTTACTTGTCTTTCTGCTGTTTTTTGCAGCAAACTTGTTATGGAGCCGTTTTATATCTCCGTTTATTTGGACTTGGACAGCAAATGAGACACTATCGATAGCGATAGACTGTGTTATAAAAAGTGCTGTATTCTGTACCTTAATAGTATGGATTATTTATAAGCTAAAAGTTTCTGTGGAGGTCAATAAGTTGATTGACAGAGTATGTGGCCAAATAAGACGTTAGTTGGCAGCGTCGCTGTAAAATCGAAATAATTTTTTCACCTGCTTTACAGTTGCCATAAAATTTCGTACTGAAAGAATCTTCTTTTTCCTGACTTCGTCACCTGATCTTATTCAATTTTGTAAAGTATTGTCTTTCCCTGAAAAAAGTTGACTCTAAAAACAGAGTTAACAATGAAAGAATCAGAAAACATTGGATATCACGAGAAGTATCGTAGATATCATGAGAAGGTAATCAGATTACACTTCGGAAAAG
>JAQVPY010000158.1 GCA_028701815.1 Bacteroidales bacterium
GGCATACAGCAAACACCTTATAATAAGAGGATGTACCGTCGGGCTCTTTATACAGAGAGACCTCTGTTGAAGTCCCGTTATCAAAAAGTTCGCCGTTGACGTTATAGAAATAGCCAGTGGCGCCTTCAACTTCAGTCCACCACAGCTCAACGTCACAAAAATCAGTTGATATCGACAACGCGGGCGGTTCACAAGTAGCAGTATTGATACCGAGAGTACCGTTTAGATTAATATTTTGTCCGTAAACACCTGTTCCCGTTGTTCTTCCATCATCGTACCACATTGTAACTATTTGGTTATTAACAACATTTAGTGGCATTTCGGAAAAATCCTTTTCGCTGTTGGCTGATGACAAAAAGACATGTTCGCCTCCCCATAAAACGGTTCCGTCGTAATCTAAACGCAGCGATTTATAAATGGAGTTGGGATAGCCCTCCGCATAAAACAGAATGGCACCGCCGGATTCGACAGGAGCAATTCCAACAGGAAGGACATAAGTCGTACCCAAAGGCATAATTTCAACCCCCATATCGCCCCACTGCGCTGTTCCCCCCATATCTATCGACTGAGCATAAAGAGTATGGTAAGATTCGTAACCGGCATCTGAAGCTCTATAAAATACAATCATGTTAGATGTTGCCGGGTCATAAGTAAACACCGGATAATAGTGATAGGTATTTCCGTTAGGAGGAGCCACATAAACGCCTTGTGTATTGGTAGTAGCATTTCCGTCGTTATCATAGTGCGCGATGATAATTTCATGCATGTCGGGAGTAGGGGTATATGCGATATAACCTCCGCCATTGCCGTCTTCGCAGGCAGAAAGGATTCTAACAAAATTCATCGTATAAGCCTGGACTAACATTGTCGGTTCCGATAGTGGTTGCATATCTGTACCGTATTTAACGAGCCACACCTCATTCTCAGGCCACATAAAATATCCGCCGACCATTTTAAAATAAGAAACAAACAGATTATTGTTGTCATCTATAGTAAATGCAGGGAATCCGAGAGTATTAGTACCATTGCCGAGGGTAACCACATCAGACATAGTGCCATCTGCTTCAACATGTCTGAAATACACATAAGTACCGTCGATCCATGCGAGCCATACCGAGCCGCCTGATTTATCGGCAATTACGTAGGTTCTCATAACTTCATATCCGGAGGTGGCATTAATACCGTCAGCGCCCCAAAGAAATTCGCCTTCAGGGGAGATACAATAGACAAAACCCGTAAAAGAGCCGAGGCGTTCGTCAGGAAAAAAGACCACTGCGTTACCGTCGGAGGTAATATCGAAGCCGGTCCCATAAAGAGCCGAGCTGTTAGGGTTAGTACTGATATAAATGCCGTTTTCCTGCCATTGAACATATCCGTCCGGATCTACATATTGGAGTTTTGGGTGACATTCGCCGGACTCCAAGATGAACCAATGTAAATAAGAATACCCGGTTACGGGGTTAGTAATAACTTCGGGACATAATACGGAAGTTCCTTCGTTGTTAAACATAGTGTTTACCGCGGGGTCATCTGTCCACTGAGCATTAGCTGTTGTCGCAATAGCTGCAAGAAATAACAGCGTTATAATACGGTGCATGTTTTTCATTGTGAAAGGATTAAAAATTTTAAAACATTTTAACAACGCAAATTTATTAAAATAATTCTCCAATTACAATCTTTATTTGTAATTTTTTTAATTACTTATTTGTCCTATAATTAATATTATGTTAAATTACGTGTTTGAGAAACGCCCTATCCCTATAATTACTATCGCTTTATAATGAAAAAGAAAAAAGAAAAAACAAAAAGCGCCCGATCAAAAGACCGGGCGCCTACCATGAAAATAAATATATATTAAATTATATATATGTTATACTATTCAGATTCAATGTTATTAAGAATTTCATTAATTCTTTTCAAATCGTCAAATTTTTGCATTCTCACATAGATATCTTTCAAAGTTCTAAGGACATTAATTTCGGTATTATTAAGGCTATATGCTTTTTCAAGATATGGTGTTGCAAGATTATACATATTATCTGCTTGTTTTTTAAGCTCGTTATATTTTTCTTGTGCGTCTAAAGGAAGGTTATTTGCTTCAGTATACATATCATTGCCGGTATTAACGTAAATAGCTGCGAGGTTATAGCAAGCATCGAAATAGTTCGGATTTAGTTCCAGGGCTTTCTGATAAGCCGCAATAGCTTTATCAGTACTGCCAAGAGCCGCGTAGTTTACACCGACTGCATAATAAATATCAGGATTATCAGAAACCATTTTCATAGCTTCTTCTAAGTATTGAACAACTTTAGCGGGTTCATTTTTGGCGAGATAAATATTAGCTTCCGACAAAATAAAATAAACATCCTGCGGAAATTTTGAGCGACCTAATTCACAGGCATTCAAGAATGCAGCAGTATCACTCGCGTTAAGACATTCCTGCATATACATTCTAATAGAATTATTAACGAGTTCAAGACTTGTTGAATCGATAATTCCGAAATAATCTTTGCTCATATCATAGCAGGATTCAAATTTATCTGCGGCCTCAAGATATTTCTTATTTTGGTATTTATTAACACCGACGTTATAATAGCGTTGGGAAACAACATTAAGGTTGATTTTGGAATTAGTAACGAATTCCTCTTCAGTACCAATTTTAATAGATTTATCGAAAGCCAGCTTAGCTTCATTGAGGATATTAATATCTTTGTACTTACCGTTTGTAGGTTCTGAAGCTTCAATAAGTTTACCATCGGGTCCGAAAAGAACGATCACATCATATAAATAGGCAGCGCGTTTTCCTTTGCTGCCATCTTCCATGGTAATGCTTTTCTTTGAATTCGGTTTCAAAGCAGAATTAGGGGCCAAGGAATTAAATGGGGCATAAGCTTTATTTAATTCATTTTCCGTCATTCCCGGTTTTGCCATTTCGACCATAGAATACATGTCATCCAGTTTAAGAAGTATTGTACCTTTAAGGTACCATGCTTTACAATCCTCGGATGTTTCGGCGTTAGTAGTAGCGGCTTCGATACTTTCCATCGCTCTTACGAGGTCGTTATTTCTCGAGTAATTGGATGCGTTTTGAATTTGAATTTTCTGCGCGAACATACCGAATGACAACATCATCGATACTGCTATTAATAAAATACTCTTTTTCATACGATATAAATTTTAATTAAATAGTTTTATTCTTCTGTTATTCTTGTTTCGTTTTCTGTTTCTGTTTCTGTTTCAATTTCTAAATTTTCGCCTTCGATTTCTTCTACATCTTCATCATCTTCATCGGAATGTTGAACGAGGGTTACGGCAGCGATAGAATCATTTTCAGCGATATTAATCAATTTTACACCTTGGGTAGCTCTTCCGACCACTCGTAATTCAGCTACTTTCAATCTGATAAGCAATCCCGATTTATTAATTATTATCAGGTCGTCGGAGTCGCAGACGCCTTTGATTGCAATAACCATGCCCGTTTTATCGGTGACATTCATGGTCTTAACCCCTTTTCCTCCCCTATTAGTAATTCTATACTCGCCGAGTTTGGATTTTTTACCGTATCCGTGTTCGGAGACGACAAGGATATCAGCATCTTCATTTTCAGGACATACCATACCGACGACGTAGTCTTCAGAATCATTCAATGAAACAGCCTTAACGCCGGAAGCGGTTCTACCCATCGGTCTTACAGTATTTTCAGGAAATCTGATTGCTCTGCCTTTTTTAGTGGCGATTAGTATTTCGCTGTTTCCGTTAGTTTGACAAGCTTCGAGAAGTTCATCATTTTCGCGAATATTGATTGCGATAATACCGGTCTTACGAGGTTTAGAGTACGCTTCCATAGTCGTCTTCTTTATAACTCCTAATTTAGAGCAGAGGACTATATAATGAGTGCTAAGATATTCCGGGGCGATATTATCGACATTGATATAAGCCTTGATAGTCTCTTCTTGCGGGATAGCCATAATATTTTGGACGGCTCTTCCCTTAGAAGTCTTGGAGCCTTCCGGAATCTCGAAGATTCTCAGCCAATAACATTTACCGGCGCTGGTAAAGAAGAGCATATAATTATGTGTGTCGGCGACAAAGATATGCTCAATATAATCTTCTTCACGGGAAGACAGCCCTTTAGCGCCTTTTCCTCCGCGCTTCTGAGCTCGGTATTCAGTTAGAGGAGTTCTCTTGATATAGCCCATTTTAGTGATTGTAACGACAACTTTTTCGTTAGTAATCAGGTCTTCCATGCTTAAGTCGGCGGAAGAATACTCGATTTTTGTCCTTCTTTCATCGCCATATTGTTCTTTAATGTCTAACAGATCCTGTTTAAGAATTGACATTCTCAAGTTATAATCGCTTAAAATCTCATGGTAATATTTGATTTTCTCCTGCAGCGTATCATATTCTGCCTGAAGCTTGTCGCGTTCGAGTCCGGTTAGACTTGACAGGCGCATTGCAAGGATTGCGGAAGTCTGCTCGAGAGAAAAACCAAATCTGGTCATAAGAGCGTCTTTAGCTATATCTGAGGTACGACTTTCCCTGATAACGGTTATAATTTCATCAATAATATCAAGTGCTTTAAGAAGTCCTTCAAGGATATGGGATCTTTTTTCAGCGACGTCCAGTTCGAATCTCGTCTTACGGAGCAAAACCTCATGGCGATGTTCCACATAATAAGATATAAGCTGTTTCAAATTAAGCAGCATTGGGCGTCCATGAACGAGGGCGATATTATTGACGTTAAATGATGACTGCAGGGGGGTCATGAGATATAGATTATTCAAAACCACGTGTGCCATAGCGTCACGTTTAATCTCATAAACTATAC
>JAQVPY010000016.1 GCA_028701815.1 Bacteroidales bacterium
GATTTACGTTCCCTGCAGTTTGATGAGGAAACAGGTTATGTAGGCATGTGGCGCCTCGCATACAATAAAATCCATAACGGCAATCACTATTGTACTCACGGCCTCGGTCCCATATCACAGATACTTGACATCCACAGAGGCGATAGGATGGATTATCTCGTTTCCGTTTCTTCCGACCAGTTCGGTATGACCGAATATGCCAAGAATAAATTCGGTGAAGATTCCGAATATGCAAAATATGAGTATGCTTTGGGCGATATGAGTACTACAATAGTCCGTACAGTAAAAGGAAAAACTATTATGCTTCAACATGATGTTACCTCACCGCGCCCTTATAACAGACATCATCTGATTTCCGGAACAAAAGGCTTTGCTCAGAAATATCCTGTGCCCTCTCTCGCCTTTGAGCCTAATGCCCATAGCCCTTTGCCCCAGGCTGAAATGGACTCTCTCCTCGCAGTATATGAACATCCTATTACTAAGGAAGTCGGTATAATTGCACGTGAAGTCGGCGGACACGGCGGAATGGACTATATTATGGATTATCGTCTTATCTATTGTCTCCATAACGGACTCCCACTGGATCAGGACGTTTATGATGCAGCAGAGTGGTCTTGTATAGGCGAACTCTCCGAAGCATCTGTAAACCATAAGGGTATGCCGGCTGCTATTCCGGATTTCACCCGTGGCGACTGGAATAAAGTCAACGGATATCATCATGCCTACGCGCAATAATGATGTTATCATAATAGATTAATATATGAAAAGACTTACCTCCCTGTTGTCTGCTGTAATATTGCAGGTGACCATCTTCGTTATACCTATGTCTTCCCGGGCACAGATTTATATTAATGAGATAATGCCGTGTAATGTCTCGTCAGTGATAGACGATACGGATAACTATACAGGCTGGCTCGAATTATATAACTCCGGCAGCTCGTCGGTGTCTCTCACCAGTTATTATTTTACCGACTCTCTTGAGCTGATGAGATATCAGATAACGGAAGATGTTACTATAATGCCAGGCGGGTTTGCATGCTTCTGGTTTGGAAGAAATAGCTTGAACGCAAATCATGTGATTTTTAAACTGGAACCGGAGGGGTCTAAAATTGCCCTCTTCAATACATCACAACAACTCGTGGATATAGTCTATTATTCTACCCAATACCCGGACATCTCTTACGGAAGGACAACCGATGGCGGAAATAACCTGGATTATTTTGTGGATTATTCTTTTTGCTCGTCAAATAATAATTCCCAAACAAGCTCCACGCGGTGCATCCCTCCGTCAATATCTCCCGATGCCGGTTTCTATTCCGGCAGCGTGCCTGTGGAGATTTCTACTGCCACTCCCGGAGCGACGATCTATTATACTCTCGATGGTTCTCAGCCTACTCCTTCCAGCAATATCTATACGGGCACTATAACTCTGTGGGAGAATACACCCGTCAGAGCAATTTGCGCAGTCGGCGGATATTTAAACAGCGACATTTCTACGGCGACTTATTTCCTGACTGATAGAGAACATTCTATGCCCGTCGTATCAATCGTGACTTCGCAAAATTTTTTGCTCGAATTGACCTCAGACATCGAAAGATCCGTAAATTTTGAGTTTTTTGATAAGTCTCAAGTACAACAAATAAATAAAAGACTCGACGTGGAATGCGATGAGAGCCTCCTAAATAACCAGATACCACTGTCGGTAAAAATCCTCCCCGACAAAAAATATGGTAATAACAGAATGGGCTATGACTTCTTCTCAGCCAAACCGGGACTTCGCTATAAGAGTATTATGCTGCGTAACTCCGGTAATGACGCTTTAAATACAATGCTTCTCGACGGGACACTTCAGTCGCTTGCTACAGGATATGTGGATATTGATTGCCAGGGCTACCTGCCCGCTGTCTTATACGTCAATGGCGATTATTACGGAATGGATAATGTTAGAGAAAGAAGCAACCGCTTCTTTCCGGATTCAAATCAAGGTGTCGATGAAGAAGATCTGTATTTCGTCGAAATACCTTATTCCGCCGCTGAATATGTTATCGGTACCGATGAGTCCGTTAGTGATTTTGAGACAATGTACAACTTCGTTACAGGCAATTCCATGAGTAACGAGTCGAATTATATGCAGGCAGCCGATTTAATAGATATTGACGCCTTTATTAATTATACAGTACTGCAACTTTTTGTTAACACATCCGACAACTTTTCCAATACAAACTATAAACTATACAGGAATATGAATAGTGGTCGTTGGCGCTGGATTGTAAATGACCTCGACAGCGGATTTCAAAATGCGTCAGAGGCTACGATTTCCGAATTTATCTCTTCGGATTCGTTCCATGCCTCATTATTTAATTCTCTTGCAGAAAATTCAACTTTTTTGCATAAGTTCATAGATGCTTTTTGTGTACAACTCGGGACGATATACAGTCCTGATATTGTAGTGGATGCTTTTGAAAATGCTGCTGATGCTATAAGAGACGAGTTTGCATTTCATGCGGCACATTATGGCATTGCAGATAATTTTGACGATTATATTAATTCTTTTGAGACTTTTGCCGAGAACAGACCTGCAGCGATCTATTCCGATATGCAATCTGCATTCGGACTTTCGATGGCGGCAGATATCTATTTGACGACTAAGATCCGGAATTTCGACAACTACCATGATACACTTCAAGGTGTAAGGTTGTTGTTTAATGAGACTGCCATACCTTCCAACTCTTTTAACGGCAAATATTTCGTTGGTGAAACGTTGAGAGTTACGGCTCTTGCGCCAAAAGGTTATGTGTTTGTGGCGTGGGTTGATGAAGACGACAATATTGTGTCCACAAATCAGGAATATACATTTACTGTCTCTTCTGCGGCAACCCTTATTGCGACTTTTATTATTGACGACGAATATTCGTATTATAAGTTGTATATCAATGAAATATCATCTTCAAATGGGATTTTTATCGATGAGAATGATGGAAGAGACGACTGGATAGAAATTTATAATGGGAGCAATTTTCCGATAGACCTTGGGGAAATGTATATTACTGATAAGGCCGACAACTTGATAAAGGCGAGAATACCGACTACAGACCCCGAGGTAACGACTATTGAGCCTTTCGGTTATAAAATTATTTGGGCGGATAAAAATCCGACGGAGGGCGAATTGCATGTTGATATAGGGCTGTCAGGGTCTTCGTCGGAGACGGTATGTCTTTCCATGCTTAACGGCAACCAATTGAAGGTCCTCGACAGTATAACATATTGTCTTCACAACAATGCTACATTCGGCAGATATCCCGATGGCGGAAATATGTTTTATGTGATGAATACTCCTTCTTTTTGCAATTCTAACATTAAAAATTCCGCCGATGAGTTCTGTGTCGAGAATAATTTTGCTCCGGATAATAACGGTGATCCATATATGCTTTTGAGTACGTATCATCTTGATTTTGGTTATACTGATACAGTTATGACATTTGAGATAAACAATTTGAGTTCCTCAGAGACTTTATCGTGGATATCGTCAGATTTAGCAGAATGGATGTCGTTTTCGGCTGTATCCGGAAATATTTCTTCTAATGAAAGTGAAACTGTCGAGGTTGAAATAGACAGAACTTTATTTTCCACTGACAGCAGGTATATTGTTACTATCAGTGGGGGGGATATTTCATTATCTCTAATTATCACGGCGAATGTCGGTTCACACACTTCCATTGAAGAAGTTAAAGAGGCTACGTGTTCCATATTTCCGAATCCAGTGCACGGACGGTGCACTTTATCGGTGCCTACCGAAGAGGAGGTGTCTGTGATGATTTATTCTTTTACGGGTACTCTGGTTAAAGATATGCGGTTAAGTGGAATGAAAGAATATTCTGTTGATATGACCGGCATTGCCAAGGGACTTTTTTTCTTTAAAATTAAATCGGCTTCTTTCGGAGCGATATTAAAGCTGGTAGTCAAATAGGATATGCTCAAGATTGTACTTATTATGGCGGCCGGCATTCTTGCGGGTTTTCTTCTCAGAAATTGGAAGATGATCCACAAAATAGGCGGTATTATTTTTGTGATAATAATACTTCTGCTTTTCGTTATAGGTATTTCTGTCGGCAGCAACGAGATGATAATGGATAATCTTGCGTCTTTAGGTGGACAGGCGTTATTGATAGCTACTGCGAGCAGTCTTGGCAGCGCCTTGGCTGCTTTAGCCGTTTACAAATTATTTTTCAAAAAAAGCAGAGGGGAGAAGGCAGATGAAGGGTAGTATTGTAATAGTCGTTTGTTTTGTGCTCGGAATACTTTTCGGCGTGTTTGATCTTGTGCCTGATTATATATTAGAGGCGGATGTCGCGGTTTATGTTTTGTATGCTCTTATCTTTGCTGTAGGCATAAGTATCGGTTGCGATAAAAACCTAAAGCATATAATAAAGAATTTCGATGTCAAATTATTGTTATTGCCTCTTGCCACGATAGTAGGAACTTTATCTTTTTCTGCGTTAGTTGCCTTATTTCTATCGAAATGGAGTGTTACCGACTGTATGGCGGTAGGCAGCGGTTTCGCCTATTATTCACTTTCGTCGATTCTAATTACGGAATTAAAGGAGGCGTCATTAGGGGTACAACTGGCTACCGAGTTAGGGACTATTGCTCTTATCTCAAACATCATCAGAGAGCTTTATGTGTTGCTCGGGGCACCTTTGCTATATAAAGTCTTCGGCAAGTTTGCGCCGATTTGCGTTGGCGGAGCTACAACTGCCGACACCACGCTTCCTATCATCACCAACGTCTGTGGGAAGGACCTCGTTTTTGCATCTATTTTTCATGGGCTGGTAATTGATTTTAGCGTTCCCTTTATGGTGTCGTTTTTCTGTTCGCTCTAAAAAATAATAAGTGGCAAAAATTATGCCATGTATTTGGGATAAATAGTGTATCTTTGCAATTCATTAAATAAAAAGTACATATTATGGATTTTTCTTTAACAAAACAAGAAGAACTCTTTTTGAAAATGATTAGAGAATTTGCCGAGAAGGAAGTTAAGCCTTTAGCGGCAGAAGTTGATGAACAAGAGCGTTTCCCGATGGAAACTGTTGAGAAAATGAGCAAGATAGGTCTGATGGGGATACCTATTCCCAAGCAGTATGGCGGGCAGGGTGGTACAAATCAGATTTACACGATGGCAGTAGAAGAATTATCGCGTGTCTGTGCTACTACCGGTGTTATTCTTTCGGCTCATACATCTCTTTGCGCTGCCCCGATTCTTGAGAACGGAACGGAAGAGCAGAAGATGAAATATCTGCCTAAGCTCGCAAGTGGCGAGTGGATAGGTGCGTTTGGGTTAACTGAGCCCAATGCCGGAACGGATGCCGCCATGCAACAGACCATGGCTGTAGATGCAGGAGACAAATGGATTCTTAACGGTTCCAAGATCTTTATTACCAATGCAGGTGTTGCCCACGTATATATTGTGATGGCTATGACTGATAAGTCGCTCGGAACAAAAGGCATCTCTGCTTTTATCGTTGAAAAGGGCATGCCCGGTTTCAGCATAGGTAAAAAAGAGATGAAGATGGGTATCAGAGGTTCTGCTACTTGTGAGCTTATCTTTGAGAACTGTGAGGTCCCAAAAGAAAATCTTCTTGGCGTTCAGGGAAAAGGTTTTAATATAGCCATGAAAACCCTTGACGGCGGTAGGATAGGCATCGCATCACAGGCTCTCGGAATAGCTCAGGGGGCTATGGATGAAACAGTAAAATACACAAAGGAACGCAAACAGTTCGGCAAGTCGATAGCAGCTTTCCAGAACACGCAGTTCCAGATGTCAGATCTTGAGACCAAAGTTCAGGCTGCACGTTTACTTGTAAGATCAGCTGCCTATAAGAAAGATATGGGGCTGCCATATTCTGCAGATGCCGCAATGTGCAAGTTGTTTGCTGCTGAAACGGCAATGGAGGTAACTACAAAAGCAGTTCAGTTCCATGGCGGTTACGGTTATACACGCGAATATCCGGTTGAAAGGATGATGCGTGACGCTAAAATTACTGAGATTTACGAAGGTACATCGGAAGTTCAAAGAATGGTGATAGCAGCAAAATTGTTTAAATAAAAAATTCGAGAATATGAATATAGTAGTTTGTATAAAACAAGTTCCGGATACAACGGAAATTAAAATCAATCCGGCTACAGGAACCTTGATTCGTGAGGGCGTCCCAAGTATTATGAACCCCGACGATAAGGGCGGACTGGAGATGGCTTTGAGACTTAAGGACAAATACGGCGCAAAAGTCACCGTTATCACAATGGGTCCGCCACAGGCCGATGCAATCCTTAGAGAAGCTTTCGCTATGGGCGTCGACCGTGCTATATTGCTTACCGACAGGAAGTTTGCCGGCGCTGATACGCTTGCTACTTCTAACGCTCTTGCAGGCGCACTCAGATGTCTCGACTATGATATTATCATCTCGGGACGTCAGGCTATCGATGGCGATACCGCTCAGGTAGGACCTCAGATGGCTGAACATCTCGGACTCCCACAAGTGTCTTATGTGGTGGATATGAAGTATGAAAACGACCATGTGACCGTTAAAAAAGAAACGGAAGACGGATATCAGATCCTCGAAGCTCAACTACCATGCGTGCTTACTGTTCTCGCTACTGCCAACCAGGCTCGCTATATGAGTGTCGCCGGTATTATGGAAGCCTTCGAAAGAGAAGTCGAAATATGGAATGTGGCAATGATAGATGTAGATGAAGCTAAATTAGGTCTCAACGGCTCCCCGACACGCGTGAAGAAGTCTTTTACCAAGGCTCAAAAAGGTAAGGGCGAAATTTATGAAGTCGATGCTGAAGAAGCTGTAGGTATCATTATTAGCAAACTTAAAGAGAAATATATTATTTAACCTGATAATTATGTCAATTATGAATAAGACTGAATATAAAAATGTTTATGTTTTCGTAGAACAAAGAGACGGCGTAATACAGTCCGTGGCTTTAGAATTATTAGGTAAAGCTTCCGAACTTGCTGCCGCACTTAATGAAAGAGTCGTGGCCCTTTTCCCCGGATACAATATCTCAAAACAGGCCCAAACACTTGTTGAATACGGCGCAGACGAAGTCGTCTGTATGGATGCTCCGGAATTGAAAGATTATCTTACAGAGCAGTATTCCCAGGCTATGTATCAGGCTATCATGAAATTTAAACCGAGTATCATTCTCTTCGGCGCTACCACTATCGGTAGAGACCTCGCCCCTCGTTTGTCGGCACGCCTGGCAACGGGATTGACAGCCGACTGTACAAAACTCGAGATATCCGAAGAAAAAGAATTCCTTATGACCCGTCCTGCTTTCGGCGGTAACCTTATGGCTACTATCGCCTGTTCAGACCATCGTCCACAAATGTCAACGGTTCGTCCGGGTGTTATGCAGAAATTTCAGAGAGACGCTTCGAGAAAAGGCGAGATAAAATCCTTCGCTCCATCTTTCGATCCCTCCCGCTTTAAAGTACGTATCCTTGAAACAGTTAAAGAAGATAAGGGTAAAATAGACATCACAGAGGCTAAAATCCTCGTCTCCGGCGGTAGAGGAGTCGGATGTAAGGAAGGTTTCGCCAAACTTCAGAAACTCGCAGACCAACTCGGCGCCCAAGTGTCTTCTTCCCGCGCTATGGTTGACGCAGGTGTCATGGATCATGACCTCCAGGTGGGTCAAACAGGTAAAACTGTCCGCCCCGACCTTTATTTCGCTATGGGTATCTCCGGCGCTATCCAACACCTCGCAGGTATGGAAGAATCGGATTATATCGTTGCCGTTAATAAAGATAAATATGCTCCTATATTTAATATAGCCGACCTCGGCATAGTAGGCGATTTAAATAAAATCGTTCCCCTGCTTACAGAAAGACTATCTAAAGAATAATCGATTTTCTTTAGATAGTTTTTTTCATAATATATAGCCTTCAGCCTTTATCGGATGAAGGCTATTTTTATGTCGTCAATGAAAATGTAGTGAGCGGGCGAAAAATTCCATACATACACCTTTATCGACTCTGTCGTTGCCCACAGAGTGGAGACATCAAAAGTGTAATCTATCCGCGTCCATTCCTTTGTTACCTTCGTTAACTTTTGTATCGACATGTTTAAGGCGGAAAATTCTTCTCCATGCAACTCCATCGTTAACACGGCCGAATGCTTCAAATTTTTCTGATAGACATACATGCTTACGTCAACTTTATTTATGGAATCAGGTAACTGAGGACGAAACAGCTCCAAGGTTATACCGTAGGGATCTTCTATTCCAACCTTGCACGACTGACGACTCAAATGCCCGCGTTCGTCCGTTAAGGTCTCTAACGGGCGCCAGAATGTCTCCCTCTCGCAGTCGTTGAAATATATGCTGTCCTGCGCATAATCGTAATGGGGCTCTACGTATGCCCCGGAATATATATTCCTTAATGCTTCGGCTACATTCTTAGCTATGGTCTTCCTCCCTTCTTCACAATAATGCTCAGTCGCCCAATAATCGAAAAAACAGTCGCTTTTTACCTCACATAAATTGTTTACTACCTGTACATCATTTTTACCATACCTGTCAATTAGTAGACGACAATTTGAGTCTACTATATTTGTTAACCGCTCACCGGCAAATGCAATCTCATCAACATTCTCTGCTACTATATTGAAAATCAGATTCCAACCTCTTTTTTTTGCTAACGTGACAATCTTATCAAAGTCTTTTATCCGCGGATTAGTGAGCGTGTCTATCGGAAGGCTCTGCTTTTCAATGTAGTGAACGGCTAACTTGGTCTTTTTACTGTCTTTTTGCCCGTTGCTGTCCTTTACGCCTTCATTCTTTATGGTTTGTACCCATGACTCGTTGTCGGCTTTTTTTGCTTCTTTTATCGTTGTCTGTTCCTGCTTCGTTTGTATATTATATCCCTTAAAGGCCATAAGAAACCTGTTGAATAACGGAGGACGATGATTAAGGAACAATCTTGTCTGCTCAAGACTGTTGTTGAGATCGGATTCTATCCAGTTGATGCCGAAAGAACGCAGATTCACGGTTACAATTACAGTTTCGATGTCGTTATTATAGGGCAGAGATTTTAACAGCGCATAGTACATCTCTGCCTGATAGGCGTCATGCCGTATGGAACCTACCGGTATCGACGGATAATAATCGGCTATCATATCGCTTATTGATCTCTTGTCGTAGTCGTATTTCGAATAAGTGTTATTGGATGATTCCCCTAAATATACAATTTTGTCGTTTTTTGCAATAACATTTCTACATTGTTCATACACGCGCGCATATTTACGTATGTCTTGATTCCAGAAGAAATGTCTGTATATCAGGCATAGAGCCGCAAATATTGTAACCATCAAAATAATTCTATAGATAAGTTTCTTTTTCATGGCGACTAAAATTGGAAGTAGATAAACGGAAAATTATTAACACTTGCGAAGGCGATTGTCATAAAGACAAGAATGGCATATACAATCCATCTTACTGTCATTTTCTGCGAATCGCACCATCTGTCGAAACGGGTGTTGAATAGCAGGGAGTCTAAGACAATAAAGATCAGAAGATAGATATAAATATTCACAGGAACATAGAAAGTGTCTTTAACACTGAAATTGCTAAATATTGATGTCCACATTGATGACAGGGTCTGCATGTCCGGTGCGCGGAAAATCATCCACAGGGCAGTGACAATAATAAAAGTAAATATCACTTTAATCCCTTTTAAGACAAGAGCCGGTGCTTTGTGCTTGAATTGTAATGGCTTAAGCAGCTTTTTCAATAGCCGTTCGATGATTGAAAGTATGCCGTGAGCTGCCCCCCACAGGAAAAAAGTCCAGTTTGCTCCGTGCCATAAGCCGCTTAATGTGAAAACGACCATGATGTTTAACATCCACCTTGGCATCTTAACTCTATTGCCGCCTAATGGAATGTATAGATAATCTCTGAACCACGTCGACAGGGATATGTGCCAGCGATGCCAGAAGTCGCCTATGTCGGTAGCTAAATAAGGGTTTTTGAAGTTGTCGGTAATATCATAGCCCATTACTTTTGCACAGCCGAGGGCAATGGAAGAATAACCGAAGAAATCACAATATATCTGGAAAGAATAAAAGAACGAACCCGTAATGATGCTCCATGAATTATATCCGGAGGGATTTGCGTAAATCTGATCAACAAAGGGGGCTAAATTGTCGGCTATTACCATCTTGATAAAGTAGCCGAATAACATCAGCCGCAGACCCTTGACGATGTTGTCATAGTTTAATCGATGTTCTTCATGAAGCTGACGTAACAGATTTTGCGGTCTTTCAATAGGTCCCGTAACAAGCTGCGGATAAAACATCACATAGAGAGAATAATAACCGAAATGGCGCTCGGCCTTTTGATGTCCACGATAAACTTCAATAACATAACTTAAACTTTGAAACGTGTGAAAAGATAAGCCGATGGGTAGAATGATGTTAATTACTTTGTCGGGATATGCAAACCCGAATACTTTGCTTAAATAAATTACATTCTGGTTGAAGAAGTTTAAATATTTGAAGATGATAAGTACCAGACACGTGGATATAATACTTATTATCAAGAACGTCTTTTTCTTCCTCTGCTGATCCCGGTATTTTTCTATTAAAATTCCTGCTCCGTAGTCTATGATGATAGTTACAAGCAGGATCAGGATGTATTTAGGAACAAACCACATGTAAAAGATACAGCTTGCCGCTAAAAGCATAAACCATCTGTATTTGTGCGGTATGAGATAGAAGAGGATTGTTACTATCGGGAAGAAGATTAAAAAGTCAATAGTATTAAAAAGCATATCTATTAATGTGTTATTACGAGTTTTTTAACAGAAGAACCTCCCTCGGCATTTATTACTATAAAATAAACTCCTGATGGCAGGTCTTTGGCGATTTCGGCGGAATAATCGCTGACGATTGTCCTGTATAGGAACTTGCCGTTGGAGTTTACTATGGTTACAGTATTAATGAGATGTTCAGATACAATAAAAAATGAGCCTGAAGACGGATTCGGGTATATTTTGACCTCGGATATTTTGTTGTCAATGGAAAATGGACCTTGAATAATCAGACTTACAGGGACCGATAAGGTAGTATCTATGTCTGTAGTAATTACTATTTGGCACTCGTAGGTGTTGCCTGCAAGCAGTTCATGACTGTCGAAGAGAAGTGTTATTTCTTGTTCGTAGCCGATACCGAGACTGCCTTCAAAGGACTCTAATGACAGCCATTGAATATGTCGTCCGTAGTTTTTTATGACGAGGGAGTCATTAACGGTATGCGGTTCTTCACCATAGATTTCTCCTTCGAGAGTATATGGGATGATCATGTCTCCGTAAGGTTCAAGGATATGTCCGAATACAGTACAAAAGGCGACCTCATTAGAGGAAAGAAGTCCCCATCCGTTGGCGTTTTCTCCAAACCATCGCCATCTGCCGCCGTTCCCGGCTTGCCCTTCTACCAGCGGGATGGTGTCGTTGTTCCCCGAGTCTATCATATAGGATACGGAATCTACATATATCCCTTCGGGAAACGTTATGGCGATTCCTTTTATCCATTCGTTGTCGCCGGATATAGAAGTTGCCGAAAAAGTCCATGCCACAGTATCCCCATAATAGAAAGGCGGTGCGGCTACTTCCATATAAGAGCCACTTATCTCCCGTCCAACTTTACAGGGCTTGCAGCTGTCCATCCAGGGACAGTTGTCGAGGACAGTAGCTTCATATTTAATAATCCCGCCTCCATGGTTAGAGATTAATATGGTGTCGCTGCCGGTCTCATTTTCGTATAAATATTTAATCACCTCCTGTTTGCTGATATGCAGTAACGGATCAGCATCGTAAATGGAGGGGAATTCTATTAAATCTATCCATGCGCAATCCTGGAAGGAACTTACGCTATAGTCTTTATGATATATCCATGAGAAAGAATGAATTCCGGCGGGTACCTCAAAAGACACCTGTTCCCAATCCTGTTCGCCATCCCAGCGTGCCTTCTCAAGGGCGTCTATTTTGAAAAGGAGATAGTCGTAGTTGTCGTTTGCGGCTTCTTCACACGACACCTTACGATAAAAACTTATGGCGCCGGGTGATAATACCTGCAATTCAACGGTGATTACAGATTCCTGGCTGTCGCTTATCTCTCCCGATCTGATACAGAATTCACCTTCATACGGCGATTCGTCGCAAATAGTCCATGGCATATCGCCGCTATGCGACCAGTTGTAAGTGTCGAAAGTACCCGACTCCCAATTCTCTATAATCTGTCCTATAGAGATATATGCTGTAATGTCCTTTTCATAGTCGTTGTCTGCCGTGATGTGAAAATTCAAAATAACAGCGTGTCCCGGAATACAGTCGTCGGCAGCAGTGAAATTAAAACGTGCATTTGCGGAGCTGTCGGCGAGTATGAGGTCAATGTTGTCATTGCCATCGTTGATGGTGATAAACCAGTCGTTACTCTCTACGGAAATGCTCGCGTTGCGCAACTCCGCGCCGCCGAAGTTGTCGATCTTGAATAATACATCGCTTGTTTCTCCTATATCGAGACGGTTGTTGCCCCCATCATCTACATAATGTTCGGTGATGGATATGTCTGCAGTATATACGGGAAATGTAAGCGTAGTGTTCCATTGCGTCACCTCGGCAGTGGCTGTCACCAAAAAGTTTATGCTTTCTCCATTATAGAAATTGTTGCCGGTACTAAACTCGAAAGCAGCGGGCACTGTGATTATTTCGTGTGGGCTCAGCTGAGCGACCTCACACGTTGAGTCTACTATCGTAATGTCCGGATTGTCGCAGGATATTGTGACAATTAAATTTGTTATAGGCGTATCCGTTGCGTTGTTGAGCAGTAAGTCCAAAGTAACTTCCTCTCCCCATTCAATGATGTCGTTATTAGGAGTGTTGGCTACGGCACTCATCAAAAGACCTTCTGAAGAGATATACAGAGTTTTTTTTGCTGAAAGCCCATGTTTGTCAGTAACTTTTATGTTAAGGGGACGGAGAAATATTTCTTCGGAGACATATCCTGTCAGCAATCCTCCTGAGTTGAGTTGAAAGACAGTCTCTGATGACAGGGTGATTGGTGAGAGTATGTAGCCGGTGTTTGAAAAAACATCGCCTGATCCTGAAAGTGGAGTGGGATATAGGTGTGATACGTCGCCGTAAGAGACCCCCGACACCCATGAGTTTGAATTTATAGGGTTACAACTGCTGTAATATATAATAATATTGCCGTTGCTCTCAAGTTTGACGGATACGTCTATTGCGTCGCTTACCCAACGGACAATGAAATAATCGGAACCCGCTTCATAATATTTACTGCTGAAGGTAAGATCGGAGAAGTAAGCGGCAATACACTTGCGACTCATAAATGTCACCTGGCAGTTGTTGTGGGTGTTGTTGTTGTATGGTAGACTGTACGATTCCCCAGAGAAGTCAATAAGACCTTTGGCGTTGAAGTTGAAGCTGCTATATTTGGAGCCGAAGAAGGGAAATTCAAAGGGCAACTCTACTATGCTTTCCGAAAGAGGCGTGGCAGCAGCAGGAAAGGTGGAGTTGTACTCTTCCACGGTATAGTCCGTGTCGAACTGCCAACGATAGGGTGGAGTCCCCTCCGCCGCGGAGAGCTGATACGAATAGTCGCTGTAAATAGCGGCATTCGGTAATTCGGCAGTAGTTATCTCGGGGCTCTCGTGTGTTGGAGTATATGTTAAGGATATGGTGGTTGTTGCGTTGTTTTCTATCTCAACATTGTTCTGATTGCAGACCGTTTCCAGCGGAGAGCTGCCTGAATAATCGATTACGGAGAAACTTTTGATCATGCCATATCCTAAATCTTCTTCATCACATTCACTTACCAAAAGGAAGAATTTCAATGGGGCCCCGGAGGGATATAAACTTGCTAAAGGGGTGATGTCAAAGCCTATCTCCGCTTCTCTTGAGGCTTCGTCGTTGGCGCCCTGCATTCCCAAGTCGGCACCCTGATTGTTGAAGATTGGAAATGTCAGATAGTATTCAGGTTCGTTGTCGGTGAGATCGTCGCTTATTCCTGCCAAAACTTTTATCAGTCTGCGGTATGTGTGATATATCGTGGTCTTTATTGTCCACAATGGAGAATATTCTTTGATAGGTCGGATTACGTTGACGGTGTTACTCCAGATGCCTCCATAAGATGGCGGCATAGCTAATGATTTGTACATCATCCAGCCGTTATAAATATTCCCGTAGGTGTTACACATTTTAAACCCGCCTATTTCCCAATCTCTGACATTTATAATGCCGTCTCCGTTGATGTCGATGTCGTTTGTATATAGTCCGTCGTTATTATAGTCCCATCTTATAGAGTCGTTATAGCCGGTTATAGTCATGGCATGACTGGGAGAAGCCCCCCAGGATATGACGACTTTCTCTCCGGCATGTTCAGTTCCCGCCGGAAGAACAGTACTCGGATTCTGGTGCTCAGAATAGAAAGCTCCGATCCCTCCGACTTCAGAGCTGTCCAAATGGTCGTTGATCCAATGCTTAAGGGTTAAGATGCCTTCTTCTGTGGAACAGTTTATTGCATAAGCGTCTTCCAAACGATTTTGCATGCCTTCGTAATAGGCATCATAGCCTGACATAAATCGGGTTTCTCCGCCACTGTCGTGCCCTCCGCCATAAATCTCCATGTTGGGTGACCCTACTTGTTTCAAAACAGAAAAAGAATGGTAATAGCTTACCCCGTACCATCCGTAACCGCCATTTTCCCAATTCCATGAAAAATGAGTGGGATATTTGTTGGCGACGATTTGACCGTTAAGATTCCGTAGGCTGTTTATCTCGTATGTAAAACAGTTTCCAACCATCGCCGCCTGACCACATGACAGCCCCGATTGATGAAATAAACCCGAATAACAACTTTGTGTTGTGTTGTCAACTTCATAAGGTAATTCTTTTTCGCGATAACTGTCGGGGAGCCTTAATTCAGGAAGAGAAGACAATTCAAATTGTTCAGCTTTAGTCAACGGCTGAATTCCGATAGTCCCCTTATCTTGAGAAATAGCACATAACCATGAAAAAGAACATAAAAATATGATGTAAAGCGCTTTTTCCATCGGAGGTGAAATCGGATTAATGGCTAAAGATATTGTTTAGAAAATTATTGAAAGGTATCATTAACTTTGCTGCATGAAGGATCGCTTTGGGACCCTTCGTGTCACTTGTCAAAACGCTGTCGGTCAAATTAATATATATGTAAAAATTTTTATATTTCAGAAACTCTGCCGAACGATCGTTCTTGTCGAAACCGTTAGGAACTCTTGTCAATTTATCCTCAGCGACCATGCTTCCGAACTCTTTAACAAAGGCGGGATCAGTAATTATCGAAGAGAAATCCTCGAAATTGTTATATATGGCGTAACGAATCTCGGTCAACTCCTCTTTTTCCGGCATATAAACACCCGTAGAGAAAAAACTTGCGTTTGGCTGAACGTGCAGATAATATGTTGATAGTGATGAAATATTTTTTCCTTCCGGATTGATACAGGCTCCGAAATTCAACTTATAAGGGTCTTTGTTCTTGGAAAATCGTGTGTCTCTTGCTATTCTGAAAAGTCCCTTCTTAGGATCGAAAGGCTTTATGGCGGGGTCGAATTTGGAAATTTCTGCGGTGAGATATAATACCGTTTGCAGGACGTTCTCTTTTGCCGTCTCATATCTGTCTTTATTGGCATGAAACCAGTCCCTGTTATTGTTGCGCTCAAGATCTCTCAAAAAATCCAATGTAGCTTTATTTATCATCGGAATAGTTATTTGTTAATTAATATTTCGGCTATTGTTTCAAGATATCTCTTGTCTGTAGAGTCAAAAAAACCGTTCATCTCGCTGTCGATGTCAAGTATCGCTAAGACCTCATCCTCTGAATTGATGACAGGCACTACTATCTCGGATTTGGACGCGGAACTGCAGGCGATATGTCCCTGGAAACTGTTGACGTCGGGAACAATAATCGTCTCGCCTCTTGCCCACGACTGCCCGCAAACGCCTCTGCCTTTTTGGATCCGTGTACAAGCTATCGGTCCCTGGAAAGGTCCAAGTACTAACTCACTTTCTTTGACAAAATAAAAGCCGACCCATAAAAAATTGAAGACCTCTTTTAAAACAGCCGAAATGTTAGCCATATTAGCTGTCATGTCCTTTTCCGATGAGACTAAAGAACGTATTTGCGGGATTATTTCTTTGTAGCGAGTGGCTTTATCTGCATTCGGAGTGAAAAAGATGGTTTCGGACATTAAGACGATTTTGCAGTTGTTGTGGAGAATATGGGACTCGAACCCACTACCTTTTGATTGCGAACCAAATGCTCTACCAGATGAGCTAATTCCCCATCATATTATTGAATGTGCAAATATATTAAATTTTTATTATTTTAACGGAATAGTATAATTATAAGTTTCCGATTTTTTTTCTTCCTCTGCGTTTTTTTCAGGCGAAGAATAGCAGATGCTAATATTATTTTGTACTACGCCCCTGTTGCGCAATGAGAAATTGACGGTTGTTTTGTTCGTCTTCTTTACCCTTACCCCGCGGTTGGATACTTTGCCGAATTTTAGCAGATGTATGAGACGCAAGGCTTCTTCATCGCATGAAGGATGAAGTTTGCGGATTACTTTTGCTGAGATTACGTTTCCGTTGTCGTCGATTTCATATTCTACCGTCACTGCGCCCTCTATGCCCTCGCGTATAGCATCTTCAGGATATTTGAGGTTTGCGGAGATAAACTCCTGGAAGGCCTTTTTTCCACCCGGATACTCCGGCAATTTGACAAACGGTTTCTTGTTTTTCGGCATGATGGTATTTTTTGCAAATATACTTTTTTTTTATTGTATTGCGGCTTGCCCCATAGCTTATGAACGACCCATCTAACAGGTGATATTTTATCAAAATACACTATCTTTGCAAATAAATTCAATATTATTTATGAAATTTAAACCCATAGAATTAGAAGATAAGGCGATAATTGAAAAATATACTTTTCGTGCAGGTATCTGTAATTGTGACCTTGCTTTCTCTAATATGTTTTCGTGGTGTCATACCTACCATACTGCGTGGGCTGTAGTAGACAACTTTCTGATAATCAGATTTTATGTCGATGGCAGTCATCGAATTGCTTATCTCCAACCTCTCGGTGAGGGAGATTTTACTCACTTGATACCACGGCTCGAAGATGATGCAAGGGCTAACGCTCAATGCTTGAGAATTACGGACTGCACACCGGACGGCGTCGCAATGATACGTCGTGCCCACCCGGAGTTCGGCTTCTGGGACAATAGAGATTTGGATGATTATGTGTATAATGCGAGCGACCTGCGAAATCTCGAAGGCAGGCATTACCAGCAGAAACGCAATCATATTAATAAGTTCGACAGTATGTACAAGTACGAATACCGGCCTCTGACCTCGGATCTCATAGAAGAATGCATGCATCTCGAATGCGAGTGGTGCTCAAATCGCTCCGATAAAATGGGCAATCTTTCGGCGGAACGCTTGTCGATAAGGCTGGCCTTACGAAATTTTGATGCTCTTAATCTGATAGGCGGGACATTGTACGTAGATAATAAAATGATTGCTTTTACTTATGGCTCAGCCATCAATGACGTTTCATTCGATACTCATGTGGAAAAAGCCAATACGGCTTATGACGGCGTCTTCCCTGTTATTAACAAACTCTTTGCAGCGCATCTGCCGGAAAAATTTCTCTATATAAACAGAGAGGAAGACTTGGGTCTTGAGGGCCTGAGAAAATCAAAGCTATCTTATAAGCCGGCATTCCTTCAAAAGAAAATCATCGGATATAAGTTAGACGAAAAGCAGGTGCAGATAAAAGCCTTATGGAAACAGGTCTTCGGCGATGAAGATCTAATTATTGAGCAGTACCTGATAAATCATTATTCTTCCTGTTGTACTTTTACACATTGTGATGAGAATAAAATAGTTGCCATGGTTCATCTTATCCCCATGGGCGATGTGGCTTATATATATGCAGTGGCGACTGCTCCGATGTTTAGAAATAATGGTGTGTGTGCTTCTTTGATGCAAAGGGCCCTTGATTTTGCCCGACAGAAAAAGCTGCGTATGGCAGCCCTTATTCCGCAGGAAGAATGGCTGAAGAGATATTATGAGCAGTTCGGATTTGTAGATACGCATACGCCTGTCATCTTCAATGTGTGGGACGGATATGATTTTGGTACCGGTGACGGGACAAAAGACCTTGCGATGACTTTGTGCTTCGATGGAACACGCTTTTCTGAAGAGAAACTGGTGCTTGACGTTTTGGAGGATGTCTGCTGACAGAAAAGAAGCCTGATCATCAGCTTGTGCTATTTGCGGCGAAGCATATAATTCGGGGCTATTTTTGTAATACACGGCGTGTGCCGATTATGATGATTGCCCATATTCCAATCATGAACGCTATCATGCAATATATGCTTATTAAATTTTCCGATTGAGAGATGGATGAAGATAATGAAAGTGGGAAAAAACTTGTCATAGTTTGCCAAAACTGATAGATAATATCTTTCAGCCAATGGAACTTGTCGTAATTATAAGAAACAACCGTTAAAATTGCGACACTTCCGGTTATGCATATAACATTCCATATTATTGAAAATTTTTTAGCTCCCTGTGGAATAGCCGTCTTTGCGACTTTTTTCGAGAATCCGTTGTCTTTTATCTCATGACGGTTTTCGTGCATGAAATCGAATAATATTTTATCAGTTTCTTCCATATCCTTTATCTTTTAGCCATTCAGCCATTTTCGTTTTGCCTCTTGTGAGGTGAGATTTTACTGTGTTTTGTGGCATCTTGGTGATTTCTGAGATGCTCTCTATGCTCAGATCCTCCATGTAAAAAAGCGTAATACAAGTACGCTCATTTTCTTTTAGGATCTGTAATGCGTGGAAAATATCGTATTTTCTTTCTATACTTTTAGCAGAGTTGTCGGTTTTTGGTTCCGTGTCGGTGGAGATATCTTTATTGTACGATGCCAATATCTCTTTTTTTCTTATGTAATCGCATAACACATTATATGCAATACGATACAGCCAC
>JAQVPY010000159.1 GCA_028701815.1 Bacteroidales bacterium
ATCTCAGCCACGACAGAATCATCGGCAAGTATTTGATCGACAGGCATTGCTGAAGAGATACTCGACAGTTGTCCCATTTGCTGAGCAGCCTGTTGTCCTTCCATTCCCGGTATAAAAGCTGTCGCACCCGCTACGAGTACCGCCGTCAGCACAATCCAGATAAAGAATTGTGTTAGTCCGAGCAATCCCGTTCCGATAATTTTACCCATCATAAGCTGGAAAGGCTTAACGGAGGAAATGATCACCTCTACTATTCTCGAAGTTTTTTCTTCCATCACGCTTCGCATAACCTGACCGCCGAACATAAAGATAAACATATACATCATGAGCCCTACAAAAAGTCCGACGCCCGTACCAACTTCGGAATAAGTCCGTTTAGTTTGCCCCTCGTCATTAATTTTATATGTCTCAAGGTTAATTTTCGTATAGATAGACTTGAGCAAATCAGGGTCTATTCCGGCGGCGATATATTTTGCCGTCTGGAGTTTATCCCGCATAGTATTTTTTACGAACGACTCGAAATTACCATTAATGTCTTTATCTCCATAAATATAAACACGTTCCGGAAAAGCCGTATCGGCAGGTTTAGGTATTACAACTAAATAATTAATAGTCTTATTGATAATCTGTTGCGTGCCATCTTCAACGGATGTGTTATCATAAGAAATAAAGGTATATTTATCTGTATTCACGAAAGAATCCGAATAAAATCCCGAGTTATCGAGTACGCCTATAACGGAAGCTTCTTCTCGCTTTTCCGAGGCGATAGATATAAGTACGGGTACAATAATCAGTGCTGCCATGAGTATGGGGGCAAGAATAGTCATTATGATAAATGATTTTTTTCTTGCGCGTGTAGCGTATTCTCGCGATATTATCAATGAAATCTTACTCATGGCTACTCTTTTTTACAGTCATTAAAAATATATTGTTCATCGAAGGTATTATCTCTTCGAAACTTGAGATATTGCCCATCGGCAACAACGTGGAGATGATCTCATTTGAGGTCACGGTTAACCTTTCAGAAAGGACATCATGAGCTATAGCACATTTTAAATGGTTATCATTAAGTTCACTGCTTTCCATCACATAATGCATATCTGACATTAGCGAAGAAATCTTAGCCGCATCTTCAATTGAGGTCAGGTCAATTTCAAAGCTAAATTTATTCGACTTATATTTCCTCTTGATCTCACGAACTTTTCCATCGAGGACAGTCTGTGAATGGTCAATAAGTGCAATGCTGTCGCACAATTCCTCAACAGACTCCATATTATGAGTAGAAAAAATTACCGTTGCTCCTTCATTTTTAAGGTTGATAATTTCTTCTTTCAGGATATTGACGTTAACAGGGTCAAGTCCGCTGAACGGTTCGTCGAAAATAAGGAGGTCCGGTTTATGAAGCACGGTAGTAATAAACTGTACTTTCTGTGCCATACCTTTAGACAGTTCTTCGACTTTTTTATTCCACCAAGAGGTTATTTCGAATTTAACGAACCATTTTTTCAATTCGTTCATCGCGGTCTGGCGGTCGAGACCTTTAAGGCGTGCGAGATACAGGGCCTGTTCTCCGACCTTCATCTTTTTATACAGTCCTCTTTCTTCAGGGAGATAGCCCACTCTTTCGATATGTTTACGGCAGAGTTTTTCGCCGTCGAAAAGGACTTCTCCGGTATCAGGGAGGATGATTTGATTTAAAATTCTGATAAAAGTAGTCTTACCGGCGCCATTAGGCCCCAGCAAGCCGAATATCGAGCCTTTATCAATAGAAATAGACACATCGTTAAGGGCCAGATGTGTCTGATATTGTTTGCTGATATGGTTAGCTTGTATTATAGGCATAAAGGTATAGTTTGTTAGTCAAACATATCACGGACTCTATCGAAGAAGCCTTTATCCTTCTTTTTAGAAGGAGATGGCGAAAAGTTCGATGAAGATTTCAGTTGGTCGAGGATTTGTGTTTCCTCGCGTGTAAGGCTTTTGGGCACCCAAACATTGATACTTACGAGCAGGTCGCCCTTGCTGCGTGAGTTCACTTCCGGCAGACCTTTTCCTTTAACTCTGAGAATTTTTCCCGACTGCGTGCCGGAAGGCAGTTTAATCTTTACAGGGTTAGCAAGTGTAGGTATTTCGATAGAAGCCCCGAGGGCTGCTTCCGAGATACTTACATATTTATCGTATAGGATATCGTCACCGTCACGTTTAAACAAATCGTGAGGGAGTTCTTCAATAACCACTAATAGGTCGCCATTGATACCGTTCATCGGTCCGCAGTTACCCTTACCGTTCACTGTCAGCTGCATTCCCTGAGCTACACCTGCCGGTATCTGTACAGGGATAACTTCGTCTGCTTTAACGACACCACTACCTCCACAGGAGGAACATTTTTTAGTTATAGTCTTTCCTGTTCCGCCGCAGGTCGGGCAGGTTGTCACCGACTGCATTTGTCCGAACAGCGTCTGCTGTACTCTTGACACGCGGCCGGATCCGCCACAGGTTTTACATGTCTCTACGCCGCTTCCCGCCTCGGCACCCGAGCCGTTACAATGAGGACATTTTACGTATTTGTTGACTTTAATCTTCTTTTCCACCCCGGTAGAGATCCCTTCGAGGGTAAGGGCAAGCCTGACACGGATATCGTTTCCTCTATGTACTCGTTGCGAAGATCTTCCACTTCCGCCGAAACCGCCGAAGCCGCCGCCGCCGAAGCCGCTAAAACCGCCGCCAAAGCCCCCACCGAAAATGTCACCGAAAGCACTGAATATATCTTCCATATTCATTCCACCCCCGCTGAAGCCACCATTGCCGCTCATGCCCGCATGACCGAACTGATCGTAACGTTGTCTCTTTTCGGGATTACTCAATACAGAGTAAGCCTCCGCAGCTTCCTTAAACTTTTCTTCCGCCTCTTTATTTCCCGGATTCTTGTCCGGATGATATTGTATGGCCTTTTTCCTATATGCCGCTTTTATCTCCTGGTCCGACGCATCTTTTGCGACACCCAGCACTTCATAATAATCTCTTTTATCCATCAATTAAATCTCCTATTAACAGCCGACAACGACCTTTGGGTGACGGATAACTTTGCCATTTAAAGAATATCCCTTCTCGGTTGTATCAATCACCTTGTTCTTCATATCATCGCTCGGAGCCTGGTAGTTGGCTACCGCATCAAAATGTTCGGGGTCGAAATCCATTCCCGTGGACTCTATCTCCTTTAAACCGTTGGAGGCAAGTGTCTTCTGAAACTTTGTAAAGATAAGCTCACAACCGTTTTTTACAGATGCGAGGTCTTTAACATCTTCAAAAGCCTTATTCGCCCTGTCTATATCATCCATGATAGGAAGCAACTGCTCCATAAGATTCGCGCTGGCGGAGGAAATAATATCTATCTTCTCCTTAGCCGTCCTCTTTCTATAATTGTCAAACTCGGAAAAAAGCCGCAGATATTTATCCTGTACCTCTGCCAATTTGAGACGAAGCCCTTCATTCTCCTCTGCCATTTTATCAGCCTTACCTTTAAAGGCACTTTTTTTCTTTTTGGAAGAAGGTACTTTGGATTCCTCTTCTATCTCAACAGCCGGATTTTCAACGACAGGCTCGATATTTTCAACTGTCTGTTTTTCTGCATCTTTAGTTTCATTATTCTTACTCATATATTAGGTCTTTTTATAATTCTCCGCACGACAATTATCAACAACATTGCCAAAAAAATCTTTTTGACAACTTGTCAGGGAAAAGTTATTATTAAACAATTAATGTCTTGTATAAAAACCAATCATCCGTTCTATGGCATCGGCACAGACTTCGCAAAATGTATCGCCCTTAAAAGAATTCATCAGACAATCAACTGCAGGACGATAGACCCCGGTAGTGGTATAACCGGCACCTTCAAAAACACCCGTCTTTTGTATATAACGTTTCTCTATAGGCGTAGGAACAGGCGTATCTTTTTCAAGCATTCTCTCCCACTTTTTGCTGAAGTCATGCAAGGTAGTAATATTAGGCTCCCACGGTTCAATATGTGAATGATAAAAATCATCTTCCTCGGTAGCAGGATCATCACCATAAGCATATTCATCGCCGAGACCGGCAAAAGCATGACCGAATTCATGGATTATCACCTTGGCAGAAGACATATTGCCTGCCGTACTCAAAGAATAATAGTTATATATTCCGCCACCGCCATATACGGTGCTGTTGACGAGGATGTAAATCTGATCGTAGGGCACTGCCGAGGCGACGTCTTTTACGGCAAAGAAATCCTCTGTCATACAATATCTGTCTATTCCGAAAGTATCGAAGCCGGTATTAAGAACAGTATTTTTAAAGACTTTGTCGTGAGGAATATCTGTACCGCTATCTTGCGAAGGCGCGAGCACGGCTCTGACGTTGAAATCGGTAACATGCGACTTAAAGGGCTCGAAAGTTGCCAGCACCCCAACGAGTTTATCACAATCCGATTTGAATTTATCCATCTCCTCTTCAGTATAGCCATCGGGTATAACAACTATATCCACTTTTTCAAACGGTGATCCGTTGAGGACCGCATTATATACGGGATAGGTGTTCTTGCGCGTTATGTTCAAATCGCCTTCCGCAGGGATATATTCCTTGGAAAAGACCGGGGCAAAATTCCCTTCCTTGTCGCGCTC
>JAQVPY010000160.1 GCA_028701815.1 Bacteroidales bacterium
GGTTTCGCCTTTTATTTTTTTAGCATATGCTACTAATTCCGACTCCTTTATACGTAAAAACCTTCCGCCGCTCTTCTTAACTATCGGAGCCAAGATGGGAAATGTGGCAGGCGTACCCGTAGAAAGGATGGAAACTTTGGTGTCTATATGGGCTAAGGAGGGATACTCTTTTTCATAACCTTCGGGGAAACCCTTGCGCTCAGCTTCTTCCCACCCTAATACCATGGGATCACATAAGTCTTGCTGAACCATCAGCATACGAGGTAAAGTGACTTCAGGATAATATGCGCTCAACTCTCTAACCCCCTTGTCTAACGCAATGGGTCCGGTGCCACCACTCACAGCCTGTAAATACACATCGGGCATCTTCCCTAACTGCCTCATGAATTCAAAAACCATCGTCCTCTTCGCCTCTACACGTAAGGGATCTATGTTGCCCGCGGAAATCATCACATTATGCGCAGTATGATAGTCGGCAGCCAACTTCTTCGCACAAGCATAATCGCCATCCGCCTTCACTGCATTCTGACCGTATGATAACATCTCCTCATAAGACTCTGGATTGATAGTCTCCGGGACAAAAATGTTAAACTTCACTCCTGCCGCTGCCAAATATTTACTGTAGGCCGTAGCCGTGTTGCCGGTAGACGCAGCACAAAACTCCTTAACGCCCTCTTCCTTAAATACAGAAGCCGCTAACGAAGCCGCCACATCCTTGAATGAACCAGTGCCGCCATTTAAATCATTTCTATATACATATACCTTGCACGAAACGCCATGCTCCTTCTTTGCATAGTCCTCCATAAACGCCCACTCCTCTATCGGAATTGCCCCCTCTTTAAAGGAAATAATGTCCGACTTGTCCTCTAATGGCAGAAAATCAAAATAAGCCCAGAAACTGTCGACATCCTTCTGTAAAAATAATTTACCTAATTTATTATAATCTGCCGAATATGTCAACTCGGCACGCTTGCCGCCACAAACGGGACAACTTTGATCATATCTGAACCACTCTTTAAAAGATTCTACCTCTTTTCCGCACTTGGTGCAATGTAATTTATATTTCATACAAACGTTTTTTAACTTAATATGCAAAAATAATAAATATTAACTTTTTTTCTTAACATCAAGCGTTTTTTTATCCAATATGTTTTTAACTTTGCATATAAACTTAGATTTTACTGATAAACATAGTTATATTATGAAAAAATTTTGCGTTCTTTATTCGTTGTTAATTCTTTTCTTATCCGCATCTTATGCTCAAACGAGATTTCCGGACGTGGAAAAGCTGCAACTTAATAACGGACTTAAAGTAATACTCTGCGAAAATCACGATGCCCCACAAATCGCCGGAGCCGTATATGTTCATGCAGGAAGTAAAAACGACCCCGCAGATGCAAAAGGGACGGCAGCCTTTTTGCAAAATATGTTGCTCTTCTCAGGTAGCGACGAGATAGGCTCCGTAAACTTCGCGGCAGAAAAACCGCTGCTCGACTCAATCTCCGCTCTCTATGATTTGTTGCTGGCAACACCTTCATCCGCTAAACGCAATGATTTGTTGGCTAAAATCAATGTCATTAGCGCTCAAGCAGCCCAATTCGCAATACCTGATGAAGCAAATACTATTCTTGCTCAATTGGGATGCTCTGACATCCGCTCCTTTACTACAAAAAGCGCGACAGTATATTATAATACCCTCCCCAACTCTCAACTGGAAAACTGGCTCGCAACTCTTTCTGAATGCTTCTCAAATCCCTCATTCAGACTTTTCCAATCTCAACAGGAAAATATGTGCGACTTGTTTGCCTCCAAACGAGAAGCTCCATTCTATAACTTCTACGAAAACATCAATTCTTCGTGTCTCGGAACAGATTACTGTGGATCCCCATTATATGGCACTTCAAAAGACCTGAAAAACATGACAGTTTCTAAAGTCGGAAATTTTTTCAAGACCTATTATGTGCCAAATAATATGACTGTAATTCTGGTCGGAGATTTCAATAATGAGGAAGCAAAAAGTTTGGTCGAAAAAACATTCGGCACCTTCCCCATGAAAGAGATACCGAAAGCATCTGCATCTCCCAAAATATCTGCTAAGACGGTCACCACAAACGACACCCCTATAAGAACCGGCGCAGTCGTATTTAACGGTATCAAAGAAACCACAGGACAAATAGAGTTGTTGTGTGACCTGCTGAGTAATGACTCGAAAACAGGACTTCTCGACAATAAAACCCTTCTAACAAAAGCCCGTTGCGAAACAATCACTTGCAATAAAAACGGATTACTGTCACTCATTTATATCCCTAAAGAAGGTCAGTCTTTTGACGATGCCGAATCATTAATAATGAAAAGCATTAACGACATAAAAAATGGGAATTTTGACACGCGTCTGCTCGACGCGATCAAAACGGAGCACCTGACAAGACAGCTGCTCTGTACTGAGGGATTAGAAAACATCTTCTTCACTATTCTCAATTATGAAATATCCGACAGAGGATGGAAAAGCTATTATGCAGACAGAAGTGCCTATAGCTATACATCAAGGGAAGATATTATTAAAACAGCTAACAATGTCTTCTCTAATGATTGCTTTACTTTTCGTTCAAATATAGGACAAGCTCCCCAGGAGCTCGCCACCGAATATACATCTACAAAAATATCGACACCTAATGTCGGACAATCTTCCGCTTTCGCGACAACTCTTCTTCCCAAAACGACAAACAACAACCCCGCAAGCTCCTTGGAAAAAAGCTCTGTCACATACGGTCACAATATGATTTTATACAATGTCGACAACCCTTATAACGACTATTTCACTCTAAATATTTATATTATGAATGGCAGCTTGTATAATAAGGATATTCCAAATGCTGTCCGCTACATAAACATGTTAGGCGTTGAGAACCTTTCGGCTGAAGATTTTAATTTAGAGTTACAGTCGATAGGAGCATCTTTCAATCTATCTTGCACGGAATACAACATAATAGCGAGCATTTCGGGACATGAAAAAGACTTTGATAAAATTATGGCACTATGTAGTAAAAAACTTTTAGCTCCCACTAACGACACTGCCAAACTCGACATGGTAAAATACGAATACTCACTCGATAATCAAATATTAAAATCCGACAGTAGAGCTATTGTAGATGCAGTATATGAATATGCAAGTTTTGGAGAAAGATCCAAGTATATACACAAGCCTTCAAGCAAAGACATGGAGCACTATTCCGGAGAATCTCTTTTAAATACATTTAAAGAATCTTTTTATCAGTCTGTTTTTTCCACTTTCGCCGGTAATATAGACCCGCAGACAGTGCTCAATGTTATTTACAATCAGATATTTAATAATTTTTCACTAAGCGAAGAAAAAAAAGAGCCGAGAAAATTAGTCAAAGAACCTGTCGACTTAAAAAATAACACCGTTTATATTCTTAACGACAACCATCTAACTCGGAGCAACATTTCTATACATAGAATCAGCAAGACGTATTCTTCAAAAAAAGAAAAAGCATTGGAACCCTGTTTGGACGCATACCTATATTATATGATGCTTCAAACGAGTGGCCGCCCATATGAGTTTAAAAGTAATAGGGACTGCATGTATGACATACCGATCTCATTAAGCGGATATATTGAGACAGATGGCATTAATGCTGCCGTCGGCATGGATGTGATAACAGGAAACGAATTCATTGAAGACGAATTATATAAAAAGGCGCAACACAAGGCTGCTGCTCAAACAAACGGTTATATTTATTTCAGGGATTTGCCCTTACAAATGTGGAGGTGGGATAGGATGAAATATGAAGAGGATCCGAGAACTTATAACGAAATAACCATAAATAAAGCATCATCTGCTGATTTTGCTAAATATTACGAGAGTCTTTTTCAAGCCCGTCCGACAAAAATATGTATTTATGGAAATTTAAAGCAGATTGGCAAGAAGAAATTATCTGAATACGGCAACATCGTCAAGCTAAAGTATTCCGATATTATTACCGAATAACAATTTAAAGGAGAAGAAGAGATGTTCAGTTGCAACGTACAGACAAGGATAAGTGATTACGATCCATTTGCGCATGTAAACAATGGAGCTCAGTGTCATCTGTTTGATTATGGCAGGAGCAAATATTTTGAGATGATACTCGGCAAGAAAATTGACTGGAAGGCGATGGATCTGGTATTAGTTCATATAGAAATTGATTTCATAGCAGCTATTACAGATGATGTGGATTTAACATGTGATACTGCCATAACAGATATAGGCACAAAGAGCATGAATATGATACAGCATTTAAAAGATTCCAAGGGCAAGGTCTATTCTACGTGCAGGAGTACTGTTGTAGGGATAGATCGGGGCAGCAACAAATCGATAGAGATTCCTGAATATTACAGAGCCTATTACGAAATGTACGAGAAGGAATAGTTTTTCAGGGGACATATAGGAGGAGATATAAAAACAAAAAAGCCCGTTAATACGGGCTTTTTTTTATAAAAAGAGGCGACTACCTACTCTCCCACTTGCGCAGTACCATCGGCGTGAGCGGGCTTAACTTCTCTGTTCGGAATGGG